>NZ_JBMFSV010000008.1:0-45540 GCF_049967375.1 Fervidicoccus sp.
AGCCATATGCAGAACCAAGAAGGGATGCAGGAAATTAAAAATGAGGGGATGAGATTAATCTATGAACTTATATGAGACCTGAACCCCTATTAGAGTATCTGATCCAAATTAAACTAAAAGCAAAATTAATAAACTATTTAATCTAATAGTAATACAATGGTGACATGTATGACAGAAAATAAATCTAATGAAAATGAAGAGAAAAAAATAACGATAACAATTAGAGGTATTGATAAAGATCTCTATGAAAAAATATCTAATAAGGCAAAACAACTTAATACAACGGTTGGCTCTCTCGTCAATGAGGCTATAGGAAATTTACTAGCAAGTATAGATATAGGTATAGAAAAAACTTCAAAAATAGTCGATACAACTATCAAAGCAGCTTCTGAAGCAATAAAGACTCCATTAAGCGAATTAAAGTCAAGTATTACTACACAGGATTACATTATAATTTCTAACATAGGTGAAATAACCGTATCAAAAAACGATTTAGAATCTTCGGAAAAACCACTAATATTTGTCAATGTAAAAAGGATCGTTTTCGCGGATAACGTAACAGAAGAGCTCATAAAGAATAAGGTAAGAGCTATAAAAGTATCTGATGAAGTGATTATTCCAAAAACAATATCTTCAATGACAATAGCGCAGAAATCACAATTTGTGAAAAAAATAACATCAAAGTGATTTTGAGGTGCTCAGATGAAAAAGCAAAGTTTTTTTATCATATTTGCTTTATCATTTCTGATTATTTTAACTTCCGTCTATTTTTACCATTCTTTAAGTTCTAATTCTATTTTACAGTTAGTTACCAACTATTCTGTAACAATTATCTCAAAAATAGGATATCTTGGAATTTTCTTTTTGATGACTTTGGAGAGCGCTTTGATTCCTATTCCGAGTGAAGTAGTTATGACATTTTCCGGTTTCTTAGTAGGGAGCAATGTATTAAATGTATATTTTGTTTTAATATCAGGTACTATGGGAAACCTGCTCGGCTCTATTATATTATATCTCGTTGGAGAAAAAATTGGTTTAGAGTTTCTGAAATACTATGGAAAATATTTTCTTATAGATGATAGCGATTTAGATAGAGCAAATAGACTTTTTATGAATCATGGATCAAAAATTATACTCATCGGAAGAATGTTGCCAGCTATCAGAACTGTGATATCTCTTCCTGCAGGTTTAGCAAAGATGAATTTTAAAAAATTCTCGATTTATACGCTTATAGGATCGATCCTATGGAATTTAATATTAATTTATATAGGAATTATATTGAAAGATAACTGGGAAATAATCCTTGGATACTCAAAAATTTTAGATTATGCTATGATAATTGTGTTACTTTTATTAATTTTTCTTTACTATTATTATAAATCAACTGGAAAGAAAGGTGGAAAAAATGAACGTTATCGAAAAGAAAGAAAACGTCTATGATATACTTTCAGAAGTAATGAAGAAGCAAGGGTATCATTTTGTTGATTCACATACTACTTTGAAAACTTGTAGCTGGACGAGAAATGCGCTTACCCAGAGAAGATTTTGCTATAAATGCAAATTCTATGGAATTGAAAGCCATAGATGCATTCAAATGTCCCCAGCTGCATTTTGGTGCTGGAATGCATGCGTTCACTGCTGGAGGCTTAGGCCTTCTGATACTGGATTAAAATGGAATGAGGTGAAAATGCCTGATTATAATGATGATGTCAAAATAGTTGTCGATAGGTTAATAGAAGAACAGAGAAAGATGCTCAGTGGTTACAAAGATCATAAAAACGTTGATAAAAAAATGTTTGAAGAAGCGATGGATCCAAAACATGTTGCAATAAGTCTAACAGGAGAGCCTACTTTATACAATAAACTTGAAGATCTTATAATGGAATTTCATAGAAGAGGTATGACTACTTTCTTAGTGACAAGAGGCGTAAGACCGGATGTTATACTTAACCTAAAAGAAAAGCCATCTCAATTATATATAAGTATGGAAGCATACAATAAAGAAATGTACGAATGGCTGAACCAGCCCTTAGTTCCTAACGCATGGGAATTAACCATGGAAACTCTAAAAGGTTTACCTGAATATGGAAGACCGACGGTGCTTCGAATAACTTTGATGAAGGGAATAAACATGGATGAAAAAGCTATTAATGGATTCGCTAAAATTGTAGAAATAATGCAACCTACCTATATAGAGCCTAAAGGATACATGTATGTAGGTGCCAGCATGCTCAGACTGAGCAGAGACAATATGCCAACACATGACGAAGTAAGAAAATTTGCGGAGGAGCTCTCTAAAGCGACTGGATATCCTATAAGAAGCGAAAGCAAACCTAGCAGGATAGTGTTACTCTCCAAACTTGATAAGCCGATAAGATTCGGAAAAGGTTGCCCTGAAGGATGGAATAGTGAATATTGATCTAGAAAAAATCAAAAAAACTGTAACTTTGAATAATGAGGAGATTCTTGTTCTTAAAATATTACAAAAATATGGACATATAGATGAACAAATCTTAGAAAAAGAAACAAGTTTAGATAAATCTAAAATTAAAAAAATTCTAGACTTATTGATTATAAAAAACGTATTAATTCCTCAAAAAAGATCTAAGAGCTTTTGCGATGGCTGTCCATTTAAAAATATCTGTTATACTTCTAAAAATTTAAATGATGAGAATTTTATATATACACTTAATAATAATTTCATAGCAAAAAACGAGAATAATTTTTATAAATAAAGTTATTTATAATTACAAAAGAAATAAATCAGAATAGTTAGGTGATTAATAAAATGAGTAAGAAATATGTATATGACTTTGAAGAAGGAGATCCAAAAAATAAGGCGCTCTTTGGAGGCAAAGGAGCAGGACTAGCACTGATGACTCAAGCTGGATTACCAGTTCCTCCCGGATTTACCATTACTACCGATGCTTGTAGAGATTTCTTCCAGCAAAGAAAGCAAGAAATTGATGAAATTGTGAAGCAATTAGAGAAAGGCGTGCCTCCTCAAGTTAGGGATGAGCTTATAAAAAAGCTCTGGGGAATTATAGATACTCTTTCACTTCCGGCGGGATTAATGGATGAAGTTAGGGAACATATGAAGAAGCTCGAAATGAAAAGAGGAAGAAAGTTTGGAGATAAAAATAATCCGTTACTTGTTTCGGTGAGAAGCGGCGCTCCGGTTTCAATGCCAGGTATGATGGATACCGTTTTAAACCTGGGTCTTAACGATGAAACTGTAAAGGGATTAGCACAACAGACAAATAACGAAAGATTTGCTTATGATTCTTATAGAAGATTCCTCCAGCTGTATGGAAAAATTGTCCTTGGAATAGATGATAAAAAGTTTGATGAGACTCTCAATAAAATTAAGCAAAAATACAATGCAAAAAATGATATAGACTTGGACACCAATGCCCTTAAAGAATTAGTTGAAGAATATAAGAAGATTATTCGTGAGGAGAAAGGTGAATTTATCCAAGACTACTGGTACCAATTAGAAATGGCTATTAAAGCAGTATTCAGGTCCTGGATGAACCCGAGAGCTATATTTTATAGAATTGCAAATAAAATAACACCAGAAATTGCAGGTTGTACGGCAGTAACAGTTCAATCTATGGTATTTGGTAATATGGGAATGGATTCAGGTACGGGTGTCGTCTTCTCTAGAAACGTCGCTACTGGAGAAAACGAGATATACGGAGAGTTCTTACCTAATGCTCAAGGAGAAGATGTAGTAGCTGGAATCAGAACACCTATGCATATTAGCGACCTAAAGGAAAGATTTCCCTCCCTTTATCAGGATCTTTATAAGAATTTAAAAATGCTTGAAAAAGTTAATAAAGATGTTCAAGATGTGGAATTTACCGTAGAAAAAGGGAAGCTATTCTTCCTACAAACTAGAGATGCAAAAATGACTCCTCTTGCGAGAGTGAAGACCGCGGTCGATATGGCAAAAGAGGGGATTTTAACAAAAGAAGAAGCTATACTTAAAGTTAAGCCTGAACACGTCCTGCAATTACTGTATCCTAAAGTAGATGAAACTAATGCTCCAAAGCCTATCGCTAAAGGTCTTGCTGCTTCTCCAGGTGCAGTATATGGACAGGTAGTATTTGATCCTGACGATGCTGTAGAATGGGCTAAGAGAGGAAAAGAAGTAATTTTGGTTAGGGTCGAAACTAAACCTGATGATGTTCACGGATTTTACGCCGCTAAAGGCATTCTTACTAGCAGAGGAGGGATGACCAGTCATGCAGCTGTCGTAGCAAGAGGAATTGGGAAGACCGCAGTTGTTGGTGCAGAAGAAATTCAGATAGACTATGAAAAGAAAGAATTCAGAGTTAATGGAGTAGTGATAAAAGAAGGAGACATAATCACAATAGATGGTAATACAGGTAACGTTTACTTAGGAAAAGTTCCAACAGTCCAACCAAAGGTTGGTGGGGAGTTACAAGAGCTTTTGACTTGGGCAGACCAGGTAAGAGTATTGAAGGTTAAGGCAAATGCTGATGTACCTGAAGATGCAAGAATCGCGAGAGAATATGGCGCGGAGGGTATAGGATTGCTCAGAATCGAAAGAATGTTCAGAAGACCTGAAAGATTAGAAAAACTAAGGAAGGTCATACTATCTGAAACTACGGAAGAAAGAACAGCGGCAATGGAAGAACTTTCCGAAATGATAAAGAAAGACTTCAAGGAAATGTTGAGCATAATGGATGGGTTACCAGTCACGATAAGACTAATAGATCCTCCATTACATGAATTTTTGCCAAAGCCAGAAGAATTACTAAGACAAATTTATGAAGCTAAAATGTCTGGTGCGAGCGAAGATAAGATTAAGGACTTGGAGAAGCTTTACAAGAAGGTAGAAGCTCTTGTTGAAGCGAATCCAATGATGGGACATAGAGGTGTTAGAGTAGGTATAACATTCCCAGAAGTTTATAGGGGATTAACTAGGGCCATACTTGAAGCACAGGCAGAATTGATAAAGGAAGGCAAGAACCCAATTGTCCAAATAATGATCCCTCAGGTAGCAATAGCAGATGAAATAAAGTTTGTAAAAGAAAAAGCCATATTGCCTACTGCTGAGGAAATTCAGAAAAAATATGAAATAAAATTAAACTTCAAAATAGGAACGATGATCGAAACAGTTAGGGGAGCAATAACTGCAGACGAAATTGCAAAGAATGTTGAATTCTTTAGCTTTGGCACGAATGACTTAACGCAGGCAACTTTCAGCTTCAGCAGAGACGATGTTGAGAATAAATTCTTGCCAAAGTATCTTGAGCTGGAAATACTCAAGAACAATCCATTCGAAGTAATAGACGAAAAAGGAGTAGGAGAGCTCGTTAAAATAGCTGTGCAAAAAGGAAGGAGTGTTAACCCAAACATTGAAATTGGCGTCTGCGGTGAGCATGGAGGCGATCCTACATCGATAGAATTCTTCCATAAAATAGGAGGAATAGATTACGTCAGTGCATCTCCATTTAGAATATTGGTTGCAAGACTTGCTGCCGCGCACGCTGCAATAAAAAATAAAAAATCTTTATAAGCTTTTATTTTTTAATTCTACTAACGATTAAGGTTTTAATCAAAAGAATTTAATATTATTATAGACTTCTAGAAAAAGTAGGAGATGCGATATGAAAATGCAGACTGGGGAAGGAATACAATGTCCGAAATGTAAAACCATAATGGAATATTCGATAGAGACAGAAAAATTTACAGATGGAACGAAGAGAATAAAAAGCTTCTATAAATGTCCAGTCTGTAACTACAAAGTAAATGACCAGCAAATTAGCGTGTCAAAAGTTGATGGAACAGAAAAACTGATAATTAAGATAGAAAAGTTTTTCTAACATAAATTTTTACCATTCTTGTTATTGTTAATATTATCAGGTGGATTTTTTTGAGGAATGATGTCATAAGTGATATTTTGAAAGAATTGAATATCAATGAAAAAATTGAAGCTTCTATTGATTTGATAGGAGATATAGCAGTGATAAAATCTCCGGTCTGGATTAAAAATTATGAGCTAGAAATTTTTAAAAAGATTGCAGAAAAATTGGCATCAAGAATGCCATATGTTAAGAGTATATGGCTCACCGAAACGCCTATATATGGCATTGAACGGACAAGGAAATATATTCATCTTTATGGCGAAAGGAAAACAGTAACTATATATAAAGAACATGATTGCTCTTTTTATGTTGATATAGAAAAAAGTTATATTTCTCCAAGGTTAAGCTATGAACATATCCGTATTGCAAAGCTTGTAAAGGACAACGAAATAATAATAAATATGTTTTCGGGCATAGGAGGTTTTAGTATTGTAATTGCCAAGTATTCAAATCCAAAAATAATATATTCGATTGATATTAATCCTTTTTCTGTTGAATTACAAAAGAAAAATGTGGAATTGAACAACTTAACTGAAAAAATAATAGTATTGCTCGGAGATGCAAGAGAGATTATGACAAGAGATCTAAAAAATACCGCCGATAGAGTTCTTTTGCCTCTTCCAAATATTGACAGTAGCTTTTATAATGCTGCACTGACATCTTTAAGAAATCCGTATGGCTTTCTACACATTTATGAATTCGAAAAATATGATGGTAAAAAAGAGTGCGCAATAAATAAAGCTTACGAAAAAGTAAAAGAAAAATTTTTAAGCTTAGGGTGGAAGTCAGAGCTAATTTTCGGAAGGATTGTAAGAACTGTAGGACCTAGAAAGGCACAAGTGGTCCTTGACGTATATACATATCGTTAGTTTCTTTGAAATTAATATCTGAAAGCTTTACTGTATAAGGCAGGAATGGTTTTTAAGCTCTTCTTGCCTCATTTTTTTGATTGAGAATGAGTAATTAAAATAGCATGCGTTCTGATGAAAAAAGTATAAAATCTGAAAAGTAAATCAAGATAAATAAGTGAAGTTCTCGAATAAGTTTTATAAAAACTTAAAAGTTTTTTTAATTATAATAAGATTTTAATATGATGATATAACGACACAGAGCAGTATTGCAATGAAGAAGTGGAGCGACTCTGATTATCCAGGTGGTCAGTTTGGAAAACAAAACAAAAATAATTGTTACTATGGGACCTTCGATCGAAAAATATGAAGTTCTTTTGTCATTAGTCAAAGAAGGTGCAAGAGGTTTTAGAATTAACTTCAGTCATGGGGATCCTAGCCAATGGTATAATTACATAAATAACTTGAAAAGCGTCGAAAAAGAATTAAGCATTCCACTTGGTATAATTGGAGACCTTCAAGGACCAAATATTAGAATTGGGCAACTTATAAATCAGATTAATTTAAAAAAAGATGATATTGTCCAATTCTTTTATGGAAACAAATCCGAAACGAACGATATCCCACTACCATATGAGGAGTTCTTCAAGACAGTTGAAAGGGGAGATGTGATTCAGCTGGCTGATGGTGCTATACAACTAATTGTTTTAGAAACTTCTCCCAAATCTTTTATTGCTAAGACTATAGCTGGAGGAGTTATAACTTCCAGGAAATCAATTTCTATAAAAGATAAAGATATAGAAATTCCATATGTTACAGAAAAAGATGAAAGAGATATAGAATTTGCATGTAACAATGATTTTTCACATTTGATGGCAAGCTTTGTTGAATCAAAAGATAATATTTTTCAGTTAAAAGAACTCCTTAAGAAAAAGTGCAATAAACAACTAAGCATATTAGCAAAAATCGAGACGAAAAGAGGAGTATATAATGTAGAGGAAATACTAAAAGTGGCCGACGGAATAGTTGTAGCAAGAGGTGATCTTGGGACACATTTTCCAATGGAAACTTTGCCAACTATCCAAAAAGATTTAATAAGCAAATCTATTGTACAAGGCAAGCCATCAATTGTTGCAACTCAACTTTTATCATCTATGCTCAATTCTCCTATACCAACTAGAAGTGAAATTGTCGATATCTATAATGCTGTCCAAGAAAGTGCAAATGCTTTAATGCTTACAAATGAAACTTCTATTGGAAATTATCCTATCGATGCTGTCAGATGGTTAAAAAAAGTCATTATAGAAGCCGAAAAAAACTCCGCTATAGTCTACCCAGTAAAGCCTATTGAAAATTCTTTAGCCCATAGATTTGCTTTGGGAATTTCGGAATTTTCTAGGCAATTAAATGCAAAGATTTCCGTCTATACAAAATCTGGACTAACAGCTCAGAATATATCGTTATATAGACCTTATGGAATCATATACGCTGGGGTCCCAGATATGCATACAGCAAGAAAACTATCAATTATATGGGGAGTTGAACCTTACGTCTTGGCTGCTGATAGTTATGAAAATGGCCTTGAAAAAATCCGTAAAGTCTTAATTTCAGAAGGAAAACTATCCAAAGGAGATACGTTAATTGAAACTTATAGATTTAAGGAAGGGGAAGTCCACACAATAAAGCTAGTTACGGTTTGAACTTTTGACTAGAAAAATTAAGTATATGGAAGGAATTAATAATAATATAGAATCTATGATTAATAGCGTTTGATAGCTCGAATGATAAAAAACTAAAGATAATGAAAGATTAATTATTCCCCCTAATGAAACAGCAGTCGTAAAAAGTCCGGATGCTGTCGAATGAAAAGTAGTTTTTATCATTCTACCTAAAACATAGTAACTAGACGTTTCAAAAAATGGATATATGGGCAGTAACCACAGTAATATAGTCAAAGTGCTATTGGCTTTTTCCATTAATAACGCTAATATCAAATATGAAAAGAAAGATGAAAAAGTTACTTTATAAGGATGAATTTTCTCTATTGCTTTACCAGCAATCAGTCTAGCTATACTACTCAAGAGACCTGTTATCGTATTATAAAATATTCCATATAGTAAAATGTTATTAACTGAAATAAAAAGCCTTAGCGACATAATACTGTTAAGCATATAAAATCCGGCAGATCCTAATATAAGAGGAAACAAAAAAGGTATGGCCTTTTTAATTTCATTTTTGAAGTCAGTCAAAGTTACAGTTGGATCTTGATATTCTTTTTCATTATAAGATATTACGGTAATTACTGATGCAATAATTATTAAAATAGCAGCTATTATATAAAGAATATTTAAATTCCATAAGTTTAATATTAGACCAGGAAGTATCCCTCCCAAGCTCCATCCAAAAGAATTAAAAAACAAAAACTTGCTAAGGGAATAGCCTGAGCCCTTACTTTTGCTTATTGAAATGCCAAAAATTATTGGATAAAACATCGTATAAAAGCTCATAAACAAAAATACAAAGATTGGTAACTGTGATAGTTGAACTTTGCTCAATAAAATAAGAAAAATTGACGACATTAGTCCAGAAAAAAAGATTATCTTTTTTCTGCCTATTTTATCACTAATTCCTCCTACGAATACAGAAAAAATTCCGGGAATTGTTTCCATAGCTGCTATTAAAGTTAAAAAAGAATAAGCATTGTAATTTTCCATTCCAATATTAGTTCTTATTGTTACTATATATGTTCCAAAAGCAAGTCCTTCGATAAACATTACAACGTAAAAAGGATCCATTCTTATCTTTTTGCTTAGATCTTTAAAAATTTCTACCCACCCTATATTCAAAGCATTTTTAAGTTTTAAAATGAACGCTTTTCTGGATAATTCCAATATTTTTAAAAATTTAACTCTAAATAAATTTAATAACAATGAAAATTATCGCTTAATAAAAAATATTTATTTTAAATTAATTTTAAATTAAGGCTGAAAAATATGAACAAAAATAGCAATTTTTCACGAATCAACAATTGCATAGATGCTTTAAAAAAACTTGCAAGGACAGGCTGGATGCAAAGGGGAATCCCCCCATCGATTACAGAAACGGTTGCATCCCATTCATTTGAAAGCGCTACGATTGCAGGAGTTATATCAAATATCTTAATTAATCATGGTTACAATATCAATATGGAAAAAACTATATCAATGAGTTTATTTCACGATTTCTCAGAATGCATAATTGGAGATATAACTTTGTTTGCAAAAGAGAACTTATCAGGAGATGAAAAGAAGAAAGCATTAGAACTGCAAATATTTTCAGATATTTTTAAAGGATATAACAAAATATTAGAGATCTATGAAGAATATTCGATTGGCAAAACCTTAGAAGCAAAAATTGTAAAATTATCTGACCGGTTATCTACTTGTATTCAAGCTCAACGTTTTTATGATAATGGATATGAAAATGTTAAAGACATCATTGTCAATACAAAAAGAGAAGTCGATGAAATACTAAAAGAGTTCGATAGTGAAATAAGAAAAGATATTCTAAACCTTTGTCAATAGATGTCCATTTTTGAAATAAGTTCACCTTCAATTGAATGTTTTTCTTTTCTCAGTTTATCTAAATCTCTCGAATTCAAGTAACTTTTTTTATTTATATATATCCCTTTTATATTGAAAAGGTTGCTATTAAAAATTGCTCTTTCGAAATTTAAATCTCCCCAATTTATATTGTCAATGAGCACTAAATCTGGCTCGCATCCATCTTTTATACAATATTTTTCACTAGATATTAATTGCCAACCATTCCATAACATATTTATAACATCATTCCATTTTATTGCCCGTGAAGAATAGAAGAACCTTTGAAGAATAAAAAATATAAATAAATTTGTCACTAAATTTTGAAAAAGGCCTTCAAAAAAGTAATCAGTCCCAATAATTATTTTATCAGTTAGTTTATCTTTCATAAATTCCGCAATCGGCAATACGCTTCCTATTCCTAGATATGATGACATTACAGGAGAATTTTCTAAGAAGATATCTTTTTCTTTCATAAGCTCAATTTCTGTATTGGTAATCCAATTTACATTTGATATAATTATTTTTCCTTTTATTAGATTCATTTTCGCTAGAGACAGTATAGGAGTATTCCCTGTAGTTTTTAACATACTTAGATATTCCAAATGAGAATTGGGAAGTCTATAATTTATTGTTACTTTGTTATCATAATTTTCTATAAAATTTTTTAGATGTTCTAACTTTAAATTCTTATTTAAGTAGACATTCAAAACTATGTTCTTTAAATATGCATAATTATTAATTTCATTTTTATCAATTATGTTTTCTCCATATATAATAGGACCACAAAGTGTCTTAAAGCCAAATTTGCTAGAATGTTCTATTACATGGGAACATTTCAATCCGATGTGTATAGTTCCTGTTACAGCTCCTAGAAGGGATTCAATAATATTTCTTCTTATTGCTAACTCTAATAATTCTTTAGAAATCTTTGATTCTCCTCTTAACAAATAAGAGTTATCAAAATATATGTTATCAATAATGTTCTCGGAATTTTTCATATATATGTTTAAATCTAATCCGCCATTAAAAAAAGACTGCATAACTACACCATTTTTGCAATCTATTACTCTTCCTGTCTTTTTTATTTTTTCATAATGTAAGCTTCCCTGTTCATCAATAAATATTTCACTAGTTCGCAACAATGTAGGTTTCTTTTCGTATACTCCAACAATTCCTTTTATATTTTTAAAAAGAATTTCTTCCATCTTTTAGACCTTTAAATTATTTCTCTCTTAAAAAGAAATTTTTATTACGAAGCAAAGGTATCCAACCAAAAAGTGCATATATAATAAAAATATAAAATAATAATTCGAACAAAATTTCTAATTTAGAATATGGAATGATTGAAAGAAATAACGGAACTATAATCCTTATTTGCCAAAAAGTTCCTTTTGTTTCATTTGGAGATAATCTTCTTATTCTTCTAAAATATTTTATTGGAAATAATGAAGCAATGACCAAAACAAGCATGAGATAATAAGGCAACGCAATGCCCGATAAATAGCTGGATAAAATGACAAATGTGTGAACAAAAAGAGGAAGACCTAAAAAATATTCCTTACTTGGTGTTCGTCGTATGATCCTCCAAAAGCTGAGCGTAATTATAGAGGCTGAGTAGAACATGCTCCCTACATTCCAATTTTGCATGTAGCAATAAATTATCGACGGAGCAATTACTTGGTAAACCCTATCAAAAACTCTATCTAAAAGCTCGCCGCTTTCGCTCATAGCATTAAGTTTTCTTGCTAGAAGACCGTCAAGTACATCCAAAGACAATGATAGAAAAATTAATCTAATAGATAATTCAGTTTCTCCTCTAATCGCTAACAATAATGCAAAGGATCCAACTAATCCATTAATGACTGTGACCAAATTAGGTAGATCTTTTCTATTTATCATAAAAATCACAAAAAATAAAAAAAGTTAAAACTATGCAAGACTTCTGTCTGCTTCTCCGTATTCAACTTCTTCTGCTTCTAGTTCTCTTGCTATATATTCAAAAGCAGCTTTCGGATTTGTATGCATTCCACAGCTGTAAACATCTACAGTTGCAAAATTATATTCTGGCCATGTATGTACGGTGATATGGCTTTCTAGTATAACTGCAACTACAGAAACTCCTTCGTCTATTTTCCATGATCTTAAGTCCAACATCGTCATCTTCCCAATCTTAGCAGCATTTGCTACTATGTTTTTAAGCTCTCCTTCATCGGAGAGCTTAGCCCTGTTGCAATTCTTAAGGTTTCCATATATATGGCTTCCATATACTTTTACGCTTACATTTTCTCTTATATTTTCTTTGATTAATAATCCAGACTCCATAGCTAAAACACCGATATATAATGCGAAAAAGGAAAATTTAAATATAACCCCTCAGTTCTAGCGAAAACTCAATAAATAAATATGTTAATTTAGCTATATGGTAATACCCCCTCAATATAAATTTTACCGTTGCATAATTGATTATTTATACATTTTAAATGTTCATATAAAATTTATATAATGGAAATAAAATTTTTATTCGGTCTTAATTATTATTAAATAAGGTGAAAGCCATTTCCGAGAAAATTAATTTAGAAAAGCTATTAGCTATAGCAAAAGATATAATTAAAAACTCGTATTCTCCTTATTCTCATTTTCCAGTTGCCGCAGTGGTAAAAACTAAAAAAGGAAACATTTATACAGGTGTAAATATAGAAAACGCAAGCTACGGACTTTCCATTTGTGCTGAAAGAGTTGCAATATTTAAAGCTGTTTCCGAAGGAGATAGGGAAATAGAGATTTTATTAGTATACACACCTACCAAACAACACATATATCCATGCGGCGCTTGCAGACAGGTGATTTTAGAATTTAATCCAAACGCTTTAGTAGTTATTGCTAATAAAGATGGAATATTTAAATCAGCACGAATTAAAGACCTCTTACCGATGAGCTTTTCAAAAAGATCTCTTAGAAGTTTATAAGATTACAGATAAAATCTCGATTCTTTAATTAAATTTTCTTTACAATGGCGAGGTAAAATGTTTATAGACCATGACCTAATAATCGATAAGTATGGAACTATTTATCAAGTAATGGGCTACTATCATCCGATAGGAATCATTTATGCGTTTAAAAAATACAAATTAAGTGCATTTCCTTCAATATGGGGAAGTGAACCAAATTTCTATATGAGAATATTTAGGGAATATTCCCCGAAAATCGCACATAAAGGGTTTAAAACTATATACGATCCGAACCTTAAGACATTCCTTCCGTATGTAAACTTTATTGATATAAAATTTCATATTGATCCGGGTAAGAGCATCGAAAGGTTATTGAGAAAAACCAGAGATAGCTTAGAAAAAACTGCTTTAGAATTAATATTAAAACTTGAAGAAAATGGAATAAAATTAGATTCTATAGGCATAGGAGGAAGCATAGCACTTGGTATTCACAACCCAAATGTAAGTGATATAGATGTAATTATATATGATTCTAAAAGTCTCAAAGTCATTGAACAATCCAATATTATAGAACCTTATAAAAATAATGAGCTTGAAAATTGGTTTATAAAAAATTCAGTTCGTTTGTCAGTACCTGTTAAATATATTTATGATTCATATGAACCGAAAAGAAGGGGAAAATATAAAGGATATGATGTTTCTTTAATACCGGTCAATAGAAATATGCCGGAAGGTATCTTTAAAGTTGATGGAAAATATGCAGGAATTTTTGATTTTATCGCAGAATCTGCCAAAATAAGTGAACTAAGTTATTTTTATCCTCATGTAGTCGACTTAACAATAAAAAAAGTTATAAAGGGAAGTAAAAGTATTGAAGGAAAAAATTGCAAGCTAATAGTCTATGAATCATTATTCTTCAACATTCTAAAAAAATTCAATCTATTTAAAATAAGAGCAAAAACATATATAAGCAAAAAAGAAAATATAACTGCAATTGTTGGAATCAGAGAAGCTCATACATATATATATAAATTAAAATGACGAGGGTGATTTTTTGAATTTTTTTGAAAAAGCTTTCGGGATCGTGATTCTTTTATTTATTTCTCTTAACTCCAGCATTTTAATTCCCAACGCAAGCTCTATAGAAACGTTTAATTATAATTATTTAACTAAAGTGTCACTGCCAGCATTAGCAGTAACTTCTAGCAATACTGGAGTAGTCACAAATCTAACTGTAACTGTGGCATACCCTGGAACAGGAGAAGTATACTTTTCCGCAGATCCTGCGACTGAAATAGACACACAATCTGCAGCAAGGATCGCTGTTCTCGTGGCAACAAGCATTTTGGGAATTGACTATAAAAAATATGATTACTTCATTTCAATAAAATCTCCCAGCTATATTGTAGGAGGACCTAGTGCAGGTGCTATTATGACGATTGGAATAATATCGGCTTTATTAAATCTTACTCCTAATACCAATGTTGCAATGACGGGAATGATAAACCCTGATGGGACAATTGGTCCAGTAGGCGGTATACCAGAAAAATTACAAGCTGCAGCGGAGGCTGGATACAAGATCTTTTTGATTCCAGTAGGGCAGGAAATTGTAACTGAGGAAAAGACCGTAGAGCAATCAACTCCTTTTGGGACGATAATAAGATATGTGCCTCAGCAAATTAATGTTACAGAACTAGGCGAGAAACTTGGTGTAAAGGTTATAGAAGTATCAACTATACAACAGGCTATGACTTATTTCTTTAACAATGTTACTTTACAACCAGGATATTTTGGCTTTAATTTAACTTTCCCTCCAGAAGTTGTCCAATATTTTTATAATTGGAAAGCTCAACTTGAGCAAATTTACAATATAACGATGAAACAGGTGACCGATTTATTAAAAAGCGGAGTTTATTCTAGCAATTTGATAAGTTATGTAAATCAGTACATAAATACTAGCACATCTCTTTATAGCAACGCTCAAATACTTTGGAGCAATAAACAATACTATAGTGCACTTTCTAATATATATCAGAGTGACATAATCTTAGATGGGCTTTATATTATTCTCACTACTTCTACAAATCAGACGAACATTTTTACTTATATTACCCAGATAAATCAAACGTATAATTCACTCCTTTCTGAAATTAAAAAAGTGAATATTACTACAATTACTGGAATGGAAGGCTATATCGCATCGCTTGATAGATTAAACACTGCTAATCAATCTCTTAATGCAGCTGCTAGTTCGGTAGTTTCTTACTATAATCCATCTCAAATGACCTATGTGTATACTTTGCAAGATCCTTTTGATTTAGCAATTGCAAATATGAGTGTAATTTCAGCGAGGAATTGGTTAAGTCTTTCAAATGTATCATCTGAACCTATTACTTCTTCAACTTTATATTATGTTGCTGACTATTATACTCAATATGCAAAATCGGTATATACATACTATCAAAGCTTAGCTAATGATGTTGGTGTATCTACCGATCTTGATTTAATTTCTAACGAGTGCAATAATGCTTTGAACTACTTTTATAGTGGCGACTATCCAGCTGCGATCTACTACAGTATAGAAGTAATTGCCACTAGCACTAAAGATATTCATGTGATTTTTGATACCGATATGTTAGAATATATAATTGCAGAAATTAATAACGCAGCTAATATATTAAATAATTCTTCATACAAAAGCTTGATCTCAATTGCATATTTACAACAAGTTCAAAATCTGCTTTCCCAATATAATCAAACCAAGGACTCTTCTTACCTTACTAGTGCAATATCTCTGGCCGTAGAAAGTTCTATTTATGCATCCTTATTCTCAATGCTAAGCGGAATTAACATGTCGAACATAACAATTCAAACACAACCACAAACTTTAAGTACAACAGGCTCTCAAACTAGTTCTTCAACGATGTCAACTACTATGATTCCAAATGCATATATCATTTTGATTATTGTTATTGTGATTATCGTGTTTGTCATTGCTGGAGCATATGCTCTAAATAAAAAGAAAGAAAAAGAACCTAGCGTGTGATGAGTTATGGAGGAAGAAGAGATTCAATCATATATTAATGCGGGAAAAATTTCCATAGAAGCGAAAAAATATGCGAGAAGCATAGCTAAGCCGGGGATGACTTTTTTCGAACTTGCAGAAAAGATTGAAGGAAAAATCCAAGAGCTAGGAGGAAAATTAGCTTTTCCCTGTAATCTTAGCTTTGGTCATGTAGCGGCGCATTATTCTCCTCTTTTAGATTCTGAAGATATAATACCGGAAAATGGAATATTGAAAATAGACCTTGGTGTGCATGTAAATGGATTTATTGCCGATACTGCTTTTAGCATAGATTTTTCAGGTGAAAATGAAAATCTCCTAATGGCTTCAAAAGAAGCATTAGAGAGGGCAATTGATATTATAAGACCGGGAATAAAGATATCTGAAATAAGTGAGATAATAGAAAAAACAATAATAAGTTATGAAGCAAAGCCTATAAGGAACTTAACTGGTCATGAATTGCAAAATTATAAATTGCACAGTGGTCTTGTTATTCCAAATACAAAAAATTTACTTGTAAGCGGAAGATTAAAGCCGAATATTGCAATAGCAATTGAACCTTTTGCTACGAATGGTGCAGGAATAGTTATAGATAGTAACTTCACTGCTATTTATTCATTAAATTTAAAATCACCTCATGAAACGAAAAAGCTAGAACCTACCCTAAGAGATTTTTATAGATATATATTTGATGAATTTAAGGAGCTTCCATTTAATGAAAGATACTTTAAAAATTACATTGATAAAAATACCTTCAGAAAAAATATAGCAACACTAGTTTCAAAGAAGTTAGCTATCGGATATCCAATGCTGATTGAGTCTGGAAATGGGGAAGTTGCCCAATTTGAAGAAAGCATTCTAATTTTGGAAAAGGAGGTAATACCATATACAAAAGAAAAAAGCTATTAAAATTTAAAAATTAGCATTTCAATAATCTGACCTCTTCCCTGCCATAAAGGGCAAGGCTTTCAGTTGTAAACATATTTAGCTAAACTTTAAGATAGAAGACATAGAGCGTGGTGAAAAGCTTAAAGGCGATTCTCTTCTTATTTCTTCTCTTTTCACAATTGGAAAATTTTCTTAAATAAATTTTGAAAAAAAGCTGTATATTCGAAACAAAATATTTTTTAATTTTTAATTTTATGCTAAATATAGAGCAAATAAGCAATTAAGTAAAAATTGAGGTTAATCCCTTGGAAAAAGTAAAAAACAACATAATTTGGGTAGTTGCTGTTGCCAGCATCTTTGTCGTTGTAGCGATTTATACTATTTTGATAAAAATGTTTCGCTTAAATTTTATTTATCTAATTTTAGAAGATCCTACAGGTTTTCTCCTTTCTACATTACTAATATTTATCGCAGAAACAATGAAGATCTTTAGGCTAAGGTTTATATTTAATAAATTAAAGGTGAAAGTTTCACTAAAAACACTTTTTCTTTCGAGATTTATGGGGGACTTTATGGGATTGATAACTGTATCTAATATAGGTTCTGAACCGACTAGAATTGCCACGATTGTCTCATTAGAAGGTATTCCGATACAGATAGCAATTTCATCTGGATTGCTGGAAACTTTTTATGACTCAATAATTTTAACTGCGATTGCATTTGTGGGCTCTATTGTCTTTTTTCCAACATCAATTTTAGTCTTAATTTCAACACTTATTACAATTTCCTTGTGGTTGTTTATATTTTTAGGTTTTGTTTTAAAAGAAAATATTCTTGTAAAAATTGTTGGGAAACTTTTCAAAAAAAGATTGACTCCAAAAATATTTGGCATATTTTTAGAAAAATATAAAGATTTTAGAGATTTGGTTAAAAAGGGAATAAGCAGTGAGATTAACAAAGGAGCAATATTATATACAATTTTTATTATTATTATATATGTATTTAGCTTTTTAGTTCTAGATCCAAGTTATGATTTAAGCTTAATAAACGTTATTAATGGATTATTTGCATACTCTATGAGTTACTCGGTACAATTGTATCCCACACCTGGAGGAAGCGGTTTTTTTGAATATGCACTGATAATTTCTACTGGAGTTGCAAACGCGATGATTTGGAGGCTTTCCTATATCTTTGTTTCTATAATACCTGCAGCTTTTTCGATGGTGTTTTTCGTCAAGCTAAGAAGTATATTTAAAGAGAATTTTAAAAGATCTCTTGAGTATGTATGATCGTTATTTAATATTTTGGAAAATGATCACTATCTTATATTTTTTAATCAATTGAGATTTTATAAGATTTGAAAAATTCTCTTTGCGGGTTCAGAAAAGATTAACTTAAAATTTTTCAAAAATATTATCTTACTATATCTTTTAAGATAAACAGAAATATCTGAACAAATTCGGTAAACTAATTTTACGCCTTAATTAGAGATATTTTTAATATAAAAACAACGTTTAGTATTTAATTTTTAAAAATTAGTAGTTTTAACAAAAAATTTTTAAGTGATTAATGATAATAATCATTCGAAGTAAAAAAGGTTGAGAATATTGTTGCAAGAAATTATATTTTATGGAAGAGGAGGGCAAGGAGCAGTTACATCTTCTGAACTTTTAGCGGCTGCAGCATCATATGAAAACTTCTATTCTCAAGCCTTTGCATTTTACGGAGCGGAAAGAAGAGGAGCTCCAGTAATGGCTTTCAGCAGGATAAGCGATAGTGTAATATACAAACATGGAATGTTTTTTGAAGTGGATAGTCTAGTAGTTTTAGATAGAGCTGTTTTGCCAAAGCTAAAAGATATTAAAATTAGGAAAAATGGAAATCTGTTAATTAATGCTTCATTAATCAATCTAAATGACCTAAAAAAATACTTGAACTTTATAGAAAATGTTAAAGTTTATACTGTTGATGCCAATGCTATAGCAAAAAATGAGGGCTTAGTAATGGCAGGGTGGCCTCTAGTAAATACAAGCATATTGGGAGCTTTCATAAAAATCCTCAGAATAATAAAACTAGATTCTCTATTAAATGCAATAGATGAAAACTTCGAAGGTCAGATTGCGGAAAAGAATAAAAAAGCGGTAAAAGTCGCTTATGAAAGCTTAAAGGAAATGGGTGAAATAAAAAATGAGTAATTTAAAAATTATTCCTTCAAAGAGCAAATTGCCTATATCCTATCCAAAAGAGGGTGCAGCAGGGAAAACAGGCGAGTGGAGGACTGAAAGACCAATAGTTGATATCAAAAAATGCACAAGATGCATGCTTTGCGAAACTTATTGCCCTGTAAACGCTATTAGGGTCGAAAAAGACACAGGAGCGACAATAAATTACGAATATTGCAAGGGATGCGGAATCTGCATGAATGTCTGCCCAGTAAAAGCAATTACTATGGTTCCAGAACCATCTTCAGAGGTGTTAAAATGAGTTCTAAAAATATCAATAAAAAAGTTTTAAGTGGAAATCATTCAGTTGCTTATGGAGTTAAATTATCAAAAGCTTCTGTCATATCGGCCTATCCCATTACACCTCAAACAGCAATAATTGAAAAACTATCTGAATTTGTAGAAAGAGGGGAATTAAAAGCGAGAATAATAAAAGTTGAGTCTGAGCACAGTGCTCTTGCAGCAACGTTTGGAGCAGCATTAGGAGGTGCAAGAGCTTTTACTGCAACTTCAAGCCATGGATTGCTTTATATGCACGAATGGTTGCACTGGGTATCAAGAAGCAGAATACCTGTAGTAATGGCAATAGTAACAAGAACAATTGGACTTCCTTGGAATATTTGGCCTGATCATTCCGACTACATGGATCAAAGAGATACAGGATGGATAATGACATTTGGAATGGATAATCAGGAAGTTTTAGACTTGACTTTGCAGGCATTTAAGCTTAGCGAAGATCCAGATATATATCTTCCTGTTATAGTTGGATTAGAAGGATTTGTACTAGGAGGAACTTATATGCCTGTAATATTGCCAGACGAGAGAGAAGCTGAAGATTTTGTGGGAGAAAGAGCTCAGCCGTACACTATTGATCCTAAAAACCCAATAGCTATTGGAAACATGACTCTTCCTGAAGGTACTGAAGAAATGTTTATGGATATGCAGAAATCGATGATGAACGTATATAAGAAAGCTAAAGAAATTGATTCAGAATATGGAAAGATTTTTGGGAGAAGCTATGGCGGACTTACCGCCTGTTATAAATGTGAGGATGCAAAATATATGATGGTAACTATGGGTGCTTGGAGCGGAGATGCTATTGAAGCAGTTAATGTCTTGAGAAGTGAAGGTTATCCTGTTGGATTGTTAAGGGTAAGGTACTTCAGACCGATGCCAACAGAGGACTATAAAAAGTATCTATTTAATTCAAAAATGACTATTGTATTCGATAGAAGCATCAGTTATGGAAGTACTGGCTCAATATATCAAGATGTCATAAGTAGTTTGCATTTAGCTTCTAGCAAAATTAATGTTGTACATAATGTTATTGCCGGAATAGGAGGAGTCGATATGACATTAAAAGACTTTTACGAAATTTTCAGGTCATTTTTGAAGCAATATGAATCAGGTGATGAATCGAATAAAGTTGTATGGTATCATAAAGGGGTGATGAACAATTTCAGCTTCGAATAAACCACCAATACCGTATCAAATGAGAGAGCATGTTCTTCCAGGAGATGCAGCTTGCCCTGGATGTCCAATACCCATCGGACTAAAGACTGTTGCTGCAGCATTTAACGGTAATGCTGTCTTGGTTATCCCTGCATGTTGCACATCAGTTGTCGTTGGAACATATCCATATAGCAGTTTAAAAATGAATATTGTTCATACACCATTTGCCAGTTCAGCAAGCGTAGCCAGCGGTTTGAGAGAAGCCCTAAAACAAAGAGGCTTAGAGGATACACAAGTTATAGTTTGGGCTGGAGATGGTGGTACTGCAGACATTGGTATGGCATCACTAAGTGGGGCTGCAGAAAGAAACGAAGACATAATATACATAATGTATGATAATGAAGCATATATGAATACAGGAATACAAAGAAGCAGTTCTACACCAATAAAGGCTTGGACAACTACAACTCCCGTATATGGAAAGAGCGAACCTAAAAAAGATGTAGCAAGAATAATGATTGCTCATAATGTTCCATATGTCGCTACTGCAAGCATTGCATATCCGCAAGATCTTTATCAAAAACTTAAAAAAGCTCAAGAAATTAGAGGATTTAGATTTATTCAGTTACATTCTCCTTGTCCTGTAGGATGGAGATTTGATGCATCGAAAACCGTAGAAGTAGCAAGACTGGCTGTAGAGACTGGCATGTGGATACTCTATGAGTACTTTGATAACAAGTTGAGAGTTTCAGGTCCTAGCATGCCTGTAATAAAAGAAGGAAAAATTAAACCTATTGAAGATTATATCAAAATCCAAAGAAGATTTAGCAATATAAGCGGAGAAGGGATTTTAGAAATCCAAAGGATGAGAGATAATAACATTGAATGGATTAAAAAATTATTATAAAATCCATAAACAAATTTTTTAATTAAAATTTTGAAGAATAACATCATTGCGTTTCTTCAACCAATATTTTTTGAGAAATCCCCCTACCGATTGCAATATTTAAATCTCTTATTTTTACAAGCAAAGGACCATAATTGTTTTTTATAACTTCAACCTCGGTTCCTGGAATAATTCCCAATCTCAAAAGTTTTTTTACAGCTTCTTCGCCAGCATCAATTCTAACAATTTTTACTTTTTCTCCTTCTCTTACATCTATTAACCTCTTCATCTTTACATTTACCTCTCTTTTAATTGAATCAATATGTAATCAATTGCCTTATCATAAGGAAGCTCTAGCCTTTTACCTGTATCTCTTTCTACAATGGTTATGTATCTTCCTTCTTTTTCTTTCTTGCCTATATATACATGGAATAGAATATTTTCAGAAGCACCTTTCTTCTTCTGTTTATCAACATTCCTTCTCATTAAGTCAATTTCAGTTTTAATACCTCTTGTTCTTAGCTCATATGAAAAGTTCCATGCGTATTTATAGCTATCTTCATTTAAAGTGATAATAAAAACCTTATTTTTCTTCTTAAATTTACTCGTTATATTTCTTTCTTCAAGTACATCAAAAATTCTTTCTATGCCCAGACTACCCCCTGTAGCTGGAAGATCGCTTCCTTTAAACATCTTAATAAGATTGTCATATCTGCCTCCTCCTGCTATCGAACCAGGGCTTCCCTTTTCCAGAGAAATTTCAAATATAATGCCAGTGTAATAATCCAACCCTCTTACAAGACTTAAATCGAACACTATGTGTTTTCTATGAGCCAAAAACTCTCTAAATTCTATTAGCTCATTTAATGGATCTTCGAGCGAAAAATCGAATTCGACGAGATTCTTTTTTATGTTTTCTAAGTTATCTATCGAATCTCTGTTGCTTATGAGATTTATAATCCAATTTATACTGGATTCGTCCAACCCAATTTTCTGCAATTCTAATATAACTCCATCAATTCCTATTTTATCTAGTTTATCAATAGCTCTCAAAACTGACGTCACGTTACTTCCAAGTCTTTTTTCGAATATTATATAAAGGATTTTTCTATGGTTAATCTTAACTATAAAGTCGTCTAAGCCAAGCTCTTCTAGAACTAAACTCATTGTATTTATTATTTCGGCATCAGATTCTACAAATTTTGAACCTACTGTATCGATATCTGCCTGAAGGAATTCTCTATATCTTCCTCTCTGTGGTTCTTCATGTCTCCATACATAGCTAATTTGGTGCCTTTTAAAAGGTAGCTGAAGCTCAGGATGTGATGCTACATACCTAGCTAATGGTACAGTTAAGTCGTATCTTAAAGCATACTCTTTTTCACTAAAAGGATCCTTAAATCTCCAAATTAGCTTGTTTTCAGCTTCTGGACCATACTTTCCAGCCAAGGTTTCCCAATATTCAATTGAAGGAGTATCCATTGGCGGAAAATCATTAATTTCAAAAATATTTCTTACTGTATTTATAACTTTTAATCTTAGTTCCATAACCTCTGGCGGAAAGTCTCTGAACCCTCTAGGAACTTCAGGTTTTGAACTCATTTTAAACCCTTTCTTTTGCGTGATGATTTTATTTTTTATTTAAAGCAAAAAATACTTTCCAAAAGGGATCCTCCTCTGGAAATTTTAATTCTTTAATAGTATTTTTACCTTTTATATATACTCCTCTTTTTCCTTTCTCTCTAATTCTTCCAATTATACCTGCTTTAATTCCTTTTCTAGAAAGAACATCAATAGCTTGATCAGCATATTCTTTCTTAACGGTAGCAATCAATGTGCCTTCGCTTATTGAAGCATATGGGTCTATTGGGATTTTGGTTTTTTCTTCGAAAATTCTCAATATTTTTTCAACATCATCATCAATAAAAAGAGATTCTTCCTGAATTTCTACTAAAGAATTGCTAGCTCTTGATATATCGTGTAGTGCACCCCATACTCCATATTCGGTAGCGTCATGCATGCTAGTTATAGCAGTTCTTAAACCTAATGATGACAAACTTAGTGCGTCTTCTACAACGCTCATTTTATAGAAAAAACTCTCTCCTTTTCTTCTCAGCTCATTTCCTCCTTCTTTTTCAACAATTTCCGGATACATAGTAGAAAGTATCCCTACTGCTTCTATAGCAGGTCCCTTTGTCATTAGGATCAAATCTCCTTCTTCAGCCATTTCTGTGGTGACATAATTACCTTTTTTTGCTACTGAAAGTACTGTTGCGCCACCTATCATAGGATAATCTGTACCGTCATATATTCCAGTATGACCGGCTACAATTGAAATGCCAAGCTTTTTACATTCATCACTAATTTTGCTCCATAATACCGAAAATTGCTCTTTTGTAATTTTTTTAGGCAAATTAAGGTCTATTGCCATATATTGTGCGGGATTCCCGCTTGTTGAAACATCGCTGGCAAGTATATGAACTGCAAACCATGCGCTTTTTTCCCATCCGTATTCTGGTACAACAAAAACCGGATCTGTCTTTACGATGATTGAATATTCGCCAATGTCGAAAACTCCAACATCAACTCCATGCTTGGGCCTTACCATAACATTATCTCTAAGTAGACCTATATTTGGATAGATAATTCTATCAAATATATCGTTTGGTAGCTTTCCTAATTTAAATAAACTCAACCCGTTCACCTTGAGTATAAAATATTTTCAATGCTTATTTAACTATGTTATCATTAAATAAATAAAAGAATTATTAGCTTTAAAAATTATTTTGAGATTATTATTCAATATTTTTAATCTTTTCTATAACTTCAGCTTTTGACTTCTCAAAATCTGGCTGATAGTTTGAATCTAATGGTACTTCCGAAAGGACTACCACTATCCTGCCATCTTCCATCTCTACAAAAAGCTGAGGTAAGCCTGCCATTCCCAGCTCATCTGTCACTCCGTGTTCGATAGCGAAAACGTAATCTTCGAGTTTTAATTCAAAGTCTAATCCTAATGTTTGTGCTACTTCTTGAGATAGCTGAAGCCATTTTTTATGATAAGGATGATGTTCCGCTGAAACTAAGATTAATTTTTTCGGTTTGCTCATATTTATATACACCCTCTTTTTGAACATTGTTTTACATGTTTTTCTTAAACAAATTGAAAATATATCTAAGTTTTACACTTTTGAAATTTTTTAATTTGAATATTTTTAAATAAAAAGAACTTATAAACATTTATTATATTATATATAGAAAAAATCTATTGTATTGTGCATAAAGATTTCTATATCGTTTTTATACGACTGGCCTAACTTTAATCCCATAGTATATCAGTCCATAATTTCCATCTTCGTTGATTTTCCTAAAGACTCTTTCTACAGTTATTCCTGGCTTTAGTTCATCCTCATTTTGCACATCAACTATTTGAGTAAGAACGTTAATTTCTCCAAATTTGACTATTCCCAAATAAATTGGCTTCTGAGATTTATAGGTATTTGGTGTTTCATATAGCTTGGTAAATGATATCAATGTTCCCGTTTCAGGGGGGAAGTAGTCCTCTAAATCACTTGAGTTACATTTGGGGCAAACATGTTTTGGCGGATAAAAAACATATCCGCATTTTTTGCATCTTTTTCCTACTAAATTATAATATTGTGATTTTTTCCTCCAAAATTTAGAAATTGAAAGTTTTTCCATGTTTCTCACCTTTAGGCTTTTGTCAAATGCAAAATAGCAGAAGAGCTGCCCGCTCCTCCTATTCCAATCATAATAGCATCATTTAAATCAATTTGATTACTTCTTATTTTTTCTCCCGACATCATAGCGGAAATTTCTGCAGCTTCATAAACCCCCAATGCACCAATCGGGTACCCTCTTGCCTTTGTACCTCCAGTTATATTTATCATTTGCTTATCTCCGATCCGAAACTTCCCACTGTAAATATCGGCAAAAAATTGACCTTTTTTAGATAAACCTATAGTTTCTGCAATAACAGCAGCAGTTATTGTATAATCATCAGACATGCTTATATATTCGGTTTTAGCTATATCTTCCGCAAAAGCGTTTATCCCATAGCATTGTCTTGCATATTCTAACGAATCAAAAAACAACAAACTTTCTCTTAAAGAAAGCTCAAATGTTCCCGAACTAATGCATCCTTTTCTTATTTCTACTACCCTTTTTTCTTTACCCACTAACTCCCGATCCTCTCCACTAATAAGCAATGCAGCAGCACCGTCGCTAATTGGTGGCGAATGTAACATCCTGATTGGAAGAGAAACCGCTTCTGATTCAAGCACCTGCTTAGTAGAGATTTTAAACCTCAACTGAGCATGATACGTTTCAGATGCGTTTTCATGCATAAGAATCGGCCAACTAGCAAATTCTTCCTCCTTCAATCCATACTTCTCTTGATAATATCTAGCAATTATACCGAAATTAGATGCTAAAGTAGAGCCGTAGATTCCTTCATATTCTATGTTCGTAAGTTGAGAAATCAGTGAATTATAAACTTCTGAATTATAATCGGACATTTTTTCAAACCCAATCAAAAGGACATGTTTTGAATAACCGGATTTTATTAAACTGTCAGCTAAGATTAAACCAGAGTGACCACTTATTTGTCCTGCTTCTACATTGAAGGTTCTTGCACCTTTTATTCCAAGCTCTTCAGATATTAAAGATGAAAACATGTTTTGTCTTTGCATAGAATATCCAAACGCGTTTGCAACTATAACTGTATCAACGAAAGATAAATTCCCAAATTGATCAAGCATTTTTTTCACAGCATTATATACCATATCTTCAATCGTACTGTAAAAGTCTCTTGAAATTTTAGTCAGACCAAATCCTGTTATAAATGCACTCATATAAATCACACACCAATCTTTTTTATCAAGTTCCTGTATCTAGAATATGTTGAGTAATTTATGTAAGTCTTTTTTTCAATATAATCTGAGACTTTTTTAGCTAGGTCTCTTTTGTTTTTAATCTTATCTGTAGTTACAATACTATAGGCATCACTTCCCGCACCGCTTCCGAATGGAGCAACCAAAATTCTTTTTCCAGGATCTACACTATCAAGGATCTTACTAAGACCCAGTAAAGCAGATCCGTTGTACGTATTTCCTATCTTGTTAACCACAATACTGGGAAACACCTTTTCCTTTGGGAAACCGAGCTTCTCAGCTACTCTTAATGGAAATTTTCCATTTGGCTGGTGAAAAATCGCATAGTCGAAATCCTCTACCTTTAAACCTGTTTTATTTAGCAAGCCTTTTACAGCACCTACAATATGATCAAAATATGCGGGATCCCCCGTAAATGCCTCCCCATGCAGAGGGTAAGGACTTAAACTTCTTCTCCAAAAATCAGTTGTATCAGTTACATAAGTATATGATGCCTCAAAAACTGCTACTGCCTCATTACTTGGACCTATAACGAATGCCGCAGCTCCACTACTAGCAGTATATTCAAGTACATCGCCAGGATTAGCTTGGGCAGTATCACTTCCAATAACAAGCGCATAATTAACCATTTGTGAAGAGACTAGTCCAATAGAAGCCCGAATTCCCTCGCTGCCAGCCCTGCACGCAAATTCTAAGTCGCTTGCCATAGTAGTGGGAGTTATCCCTAATGCATCTGCAATAACCGTTGCACTAGGCTTAACAGCATATGGCTTTGACTCGCTTCCAAAGAACACAGCCTCAATTTGTTTTGGATTAATTAATGCCCTCTTGATGGCATTTTTTGCTGCTTCATATCCCATAGTAATTGCATCTTCATCTATACCAGCGACGCTTTTTTCCTCGACATTTAGACCTTTAATCGATTCCAAATCATTGCCCCACATACCAGCTATTTCTTCAACTTTAATTCTATATATTGGAATATAAGCTCCCCATCCAATAATTCCTGCCTTACTTTCTGGAAAGATCCTTATCAAAATTTTCACCAAATTAACTTTAACTTTTATTATTAAAATTTTTTACTATTGCTAAAATAAAATTAGACAAAAGACTATATCAAAAATAAAAATTAGATAAGTCTATGTTTTAACTAATAATATTAAGTGGTGAAAATATTGAGTCATGCAAACGTTATTATTCCTATGATTTTCTTTGAGGTAAAAAAAGATAATGAACGTATAAGCAGTTATGTTATGGAAAATCATTATTTGTGCCAATTAGATGAAAAGGAAAGGATTATTCTTGCCTCAAAAATTAGTCCATTAGATGTATCAAAGATAAACGTAACTTGGTTTAATTCTGGTTTTGAACATACTTTATCTATGTGCATAAATTATAAAGACATTGAAACGCATGTAAAAAATTGGTATAATAAGGCAAGTGAAGACAGATATAACGATGCGAAAAAAGAAGGTGGATATGTGAAGAAATTTTTAACTACAGAACTAAACAGAATATTTTTAGGTGGAATATTTAACAAATACAATATGCCTAAAGGAGGGAAAATCTCTAAAGATTATTTTCTCCTAGGAATTTACGATGAGATTTTTGGTAAAGATTTCTCTATTATAAGAAAAGATGGATTTTTTGTAAAAGCTGAAGTAGATAAAAACTTAAATGCTGTTCGTATTCTTGATGAAAGACTCAAAAATATTGAGAAAATGCTTAACCTACTAATAAAAAAGGAAAAAATTTCTATTCAAAAAGATAACTTATAAGAATTTACATGTAGAAATCTTCAAATTTCTCTGCTTTCTTAAGATTTTTATATAACCAGCAACTAACTAGCCTTCCATCTTCAGTTATATAGTACCCTGGATCCTCTTTTTCACATATGTCTCCTAATATTGGTTTATTTTCATCGTAAGCCATGCATCTAGGATGGAAGCGGCATCCACTGGGAATATTAGCTGCACTTTGTACCTCTCCTTTTATAAATAGCTTTCTGACTTTTAATCTATTAGAGGGATCAGGCTCAGGTATAGCTGCAACCAATGCCCTTGTATAAGGATGCATCGGCTGTTCTATAATGTTTCTAGCTTTTCCCATTTCGACAATTTTTCCCAAATACATTACTGCTATTCTATCACATATGTATCGGGCAACTGCAAGGTCATGAGTTATAAAAAGATAACTTAATTTATTCTCGTTCTTAAAGTTCATCAATAATTCAAGTACTTCGGCCCTGATACTAACATCCAACATAGATACAGGTTCATCTGCAACTATTAATCTTGGGCTCATTATCATTGCTTTAGCAATAGCAATTCTCTGCCTTTGTCCTCCGCTAAGCTGATGAGGATGCCTATCAGCAAAATCTTCAGGTGGCTTTAATTTAACCTTTTCTAAAGTTTTATATACTAACTCTCTTTCTTCCTCTTCACTCAAGCCAATATTATGTATTTTTAACGGTTCTGTAAGAATGTCCATTATCTTATATCTCGGATTTAAGCTACCAAACGGATCTTGGTAAATCATTTGTATATCTTTTCTAATTGGTTTTACCTTTTTTGGAGGTAAGCCATAGATATTGACATATCCGTTGTTGACTTTTATTCCTTCTTTCTTCAGCCTCTCAATAGTTATATCACTAGGTCGGAATAACCCGACACCGCTTGTAATTGGAACCAATCTTAATAATGATTTACCAGTCGTTGTCTTTCCGCAACCAGATTCTCCTACTAGACAAAATGTCTCTTCCTTTTTAATGTTAAATGAAACATTGTCTACTGCTTTCACGTATCTTTGGGGCTTTCTTCTGAAAATCTCCCCTATACCCCTTTTGATCGGGAACCATACCATCAAGTTGTTGACTATCAACAAATTTTCAGGATGATCTTCAAAGAACTTTTCAAGCTCTTTAATTTCGGTCATTTATTTCTCACCATTACTCATTTTTCATAAAGCCAACACTTCACATAATGATCCTTTTCTACTTCAACAAAGTGAGGCCTTTCTTTTGTACAAATATCCACCGCTTTAGTGCACCTAGGATTGAACGGACATCCCTTGAGTGGAAAGATTAGATTTGGCGGCTCTCCAGGTATATATTCAAGCTTCTTAATATCACCTTTCAGCCTCGGTATACTCCTCAGCAATGCTTGCGTATAAGGATGCATTGGATTTAGAAAGATCTGCTCAGATGTTCCAAGCTCGACGATTTCGCCTGCATACATTATTGCTACTTTATCAGCAAGTTCTGCAATAACGCTCATATCATGAGTAATTAATATGAAGCTCAGTTTTTTCTCCTTCTTCAGCTCCTTCATTAAGTTTAATATCTGGGCTTGAACTACTACATCTAAAGCAGTTGTAGGTTCATCGGCAATAAAAACAGTTGGCTCTAATATGAGTGCCATCGCAATTACAGCTCTCTGCTTCATTCCCCCGCTTAATTCATGAGGATACCTTTTTACTACATCTGGATTCAACCCTACCATCTTTAAGTATTCTTTTACTTTTTCTATTGCCTCTTTTTTAGTATAGTTTTCATGAATAATTAGTGGTTCAGCTAATTGATCTCCTATTGTATATACCGGGTTGAAAGCGTTTATAGCACCTTGAAATACCATGCTAATCTTCTTCCATAACACTGTTCTTCTTCTTTCGGCATCTGATAGTTTTAAAACATCGATACCATCGACTTTCACGCTACCTTTTACAACTCTCCCTGGTGGCGGAGGCATTCCCATTATGCTCCACCCAAGTGTAGATTTTCCGCATCCGCTTTCTCCAGCAATTCCAAGCACTTCCTCTTTATTTAATTTAAAGCTCACATCGTGAACAGCTTTTACAGTACCTCTTGACGTATAATAGTGAGTTTCTAAATCATTAACTTCTAATACAACTGACATTATGATCACCTCTTTAGCTTTGGATTAAGTATGGTATCCAATGCCTGCCCAATCAATATAAATGTCAATCCTATCAATGTTATCATTAATCCTGGAGGAATTACCCACCACCAATATCCGTTTATTGTCGCCCCAGCAATTTCCGCCTCATTTAATATTCTCCCCCAAGTTACAATGCTAGGATCGCCTAATCCTAAAAAGCTCAAGCTTGCTTCCGTAAGTATAGCGCCGGGAACGCTTAAAGCCATGCTAGCGAATAGATATGGAAGCACTTGTGGAAAGATGTATCTTAGCAAGATCCTAGAGGAACTAGCACCTAGCGCTTTAGCTGCTTCAACATAAGTTTCCTCTTTAATTTGTAAAGCCATACTTCTTGTAACTATAGCGGTTGATGGCCAGCCAAATATAATTAGCATACTAATTACGTTCCATATTGAAGGTCTAAATATTATTGCTAACAATATCAATATTGGTAGAATTGGTATAGAGTAGAATATCTGAGCTACTCTTAACAATATTTCATCAGTTTTTCCGCCTAAGTACCCACCTATTACTCCATAAAGCCCTCCGAAGAGAACCGAAATCACGCTGACGCTAAAACCGATTATCAGTGCCCACCTAATTCCGTATATTAAACCCATAAATAAATCTCTGCCCACATTGTCAGTTCCAAATATTCCATAGCACCCACCTAATGCTGTTATTTCTTTGACATTTACTGTAAAGTTGCCTGTGCTATAGAACATTATTGTCCAGTTATAAGTTCCTGTCAAGTATGTAGGACTTGTTGTTTCAAGCATGTTTGGAGATAGGACTTCATGAATAGCATTAAAAGCCAGGCTCGGTAGTCTATATACATCTTGAATAGGAAGAGTTATGTTATTCTCTTGCAACCATGGAAGTATGTATGTGTTATCAGTTACCATGTTGTTTATATAGGTGGAAACAGGAAGTCTTATTGAACCTGTATAGCTGTTAGGACTAACACCGAATAAATTTGTAATTGATGTATATTGTCCACTGATTGGATTTCCAGTTAAATACAGTGTTTTATTGTCAGGTCTTGTCAACACCAGCATGACATATACTGGACTGTTATAATTTATATTGAATGAAAATATTATTTCGTTAGGAGGAACGTTCTTCAATTCATACATAAACGAATATTCTTTATAGGTAAAGTTCTCAAATTCGCCAGTTCTCACGATTAAGTTATCAGATTTTTCTTCACCAACGACTCTTACTGTGGAAAACTGATTACTTGTTGCCCAGCAGGGTGGGACGGCTTTAGGGTTGTCTTGCCAATATTGCAAATTATCCCAGTTTTTTATATCGTTCATATTTCCGATATATGGAAATAATAAAGCTAATAATAAAAAAATTAAAAATAAAGTAAATCCTGCAATCCCGACTTTTGATCTTTTTAATTCACCGAAAAACCTCTTTAAGCCTTTTGTAGAAAATCTCTTACTCAAAATTATTCCCCCCTTAGAAAATTTGTTGTCCACCAGATGTCTTCACTCTCGGATCAAGGAACACGTAAAGTATGTTGAGGATAATTACTGCAATTATAAACAATAATACTGTAATATACACGTTCCCTGCAATCAACATTGGCTCACTGTTTTCTATAGCTATCCAGAACAAAAGACCCATTCCAGGCCATCCGAATACTGTTTCAGTAATTATAGCTCCTCCTAGGCTTACTATGATATTCAGAACAGCTGTAGTAACAATTGGAGGACTTGCTGCTCTGAGGACGTGCCCGAATAAAACTCTTCTTTCTGGCACTCCTTTTGCTCTAGCAGTCATAACAAAGTCTTCAGCCATTTTTCCTATAACAACATTTCTAACTATATATGCCCATCCTCCGATGCTTACTAAAACTACGGTAATAAGCGGCAATGTCATATAATAAAGCCACGTTTGTATGTAGTCAAATACATAAGTAAAAAATCCTATTGCTCCAGAAGCATATTGAGCATGCAATTGTTGAATAGCAAAATATACTGGAAGGCTCTGTGTAGGGAACCAGTGCAAGTTAAAAGCGAAAGCCAGCAACATAAGCATTCCTACCCACCACATCGGCAAACTCGATGATAGTATTGCGAAAAACGAAACTAAGCTGTCTATTATTCCGTGCGGTCTTCTAGCAGCGTACATACCAAGACCCAAACCTAATAAGGTTGAAATTAACGTTGCTGTGAGAAACAGAATTACTGTATTCTTCAAAGCAAAAATAACTTGACCCGAAATTGATGTAGTGCCTGCCATATATGATTGCCTTGAATTGCCCAAATTCAACGTAAAAATATTTATCATCATATGATAAACTTTCGTTAACGGATTTCCGACAAGTCCAAAACGTACCATTAATGATTGCTGATACATATTAACAAGTTGTTGTCTTTGATCTGGAGGAATAGTTGGATTCTTTGCAAGTTGCCTTGCAAAATCCTGCACCATTTCAACAACTATACCCTGTAAAGTTGTCTGACTATAAAAAACCAATAACGCAGATATGATTGCGACTATTATGATTAATGCGGCTATATTGCTAATTATTTGTAAAGTTATAGTTCTGCTCAGGCTCGCCATTATAATCCAACCATACATAATTTTACTTAACTAAAAATATGAAAAATATTGTTATATTTAAAGTTTATTAAAGAAAAATGAGAATGCCATAGAACAAATTTTTATTAAAAAATGAAATAAATAATGAAATTTTTTTAAAAAAAATTATTATTTTTATTCAATTATTATACTTTATTTCTTCCTTCTTGTGAGGTAGTATGCCAATATAACGATTATTATGATAATTACAATCACTATTCCCCAGAGCAATGCAGATGACGTACCTGAAGGTGCTGTTGTAGTAGTTGGAGTTGTTGTAGTAGTTGGAGTTGTTGTAGTAGTTGGAGTTGTTGTAGTAGTTGTAGACGGAGATGTTGTAGTTCCGCTGACCACATATGCAGTATTAAGAGCCCAGATGCTCCCTAATCCTGTCTGAACGCCATAGTATGGAATAACTACTCTGGCTCCATTAACCATATAGTACTGCAATCCCTGCGTTAAGAATATTCTCCAGGACTGTTGCATTCCCATTACATCAAGCTTTACTATGTCATTAAGTAATTGATTTGCCTGTTGTGGAGTGTATATACCAAATGCCAAACTCTGACCTAGCTGAAAGATTGTCTGGTTCCATGGATACCACTGCTGGCTATTCGATGGGGTAGGCTGGAATCCGTATGTAAACGGAGCATACATCTGAGCTACATCATATCTCGCGAAGTATATAGGCTCATCGTAGTTGGCTACCCAACCTTCAGTATACATCGTCCATGGATGGTTCCCCATAGAGAATGACGCCATATCAGTTCCATAAACAGCTGTATTTGCTACTTGTCTAGTTATGTAATCTTCCTGTACATATATGTGGAAATACTGTTCAATCCATTGAGTTATCTGATCTCCTATAGCTTTTCTAAACGGATCGTCACCTCTGACCTCAAAGTATATTGTAACTTTCTTCTGTGTTCCATCGGGTAATATCAGATATAGCCATGTTCCGCTTGAATCTGTGATATATTTAAGTGACATTCCATAGCTATTCAAGCTCTGGTTGGCCTGCTGTATTGACTGGTTATAAATTGCTACCGCAGTTGTAGGATCTCCATTCCCATAAAGACCAAGTTGCTGCTCATATGTACTGACATTCAATGCTTTATATGCTGGGGATCCTGGAATTATCGCACTGTAGCATGGCACCGCGCTACCCTGGTAAACGTTTTGTACCAAAGAGTTTCTATTGATCAAAACGTTTAATGCAAATCTCACTCCCTGAAGAGCCATTGGGTTGAACTGGAAGTAATTGCTTTCCATTACGGTAGAGTTTATCAAGTTGATTGGTACCCAGTCAGGATGTCCGTATTTAGACAGGTCTATTCCTAATGTCGAGCTTGGGTTGTAGAGTACTAATCCTGGAACAATTGTGCCATTGAGAGTTCTATCCTTTAGTGGAATAGTTCCTGGCTGCGAAGGATCGTAAACATTGTTAACTGGGTTAACTCCAAGGTCATTATAGTTCGTTGTTGTTGGGATTAATGTTACAGTTGAGGGAACTGTACCTATCTTGTTTGTTGGCTCACTATAGAAGAATATGTCAGCTGTACCGCTCTTTACAGCTTGTATGCCCGCATCTTCCGTTGTAACTGACTCTACAAATATTTCATCAAGGCTTGGAACCGTTAAATTGTTCCATATATAGTGAATCTTTGGTAGTCCTAAGAATGTTCTGCTCTTCAGAACCATAGTGTTTGATTGAGCATTGTAAGAGTCTACATAGAATGGTCCGTTGCTGACTGCTGCGACTCCATGAGTGTTAATCCAGTTCACCAAAGCATTTACTCTCTGAGAGAGATCGCTTCCATAATTATATCCATATTTTGACAACCCATTAAAGTAATAAACGTTAGATGGAGTTAGGGCTAAGGCAGCAGCTTTGATTTGTTGCGCATTTATGAGCATATCAATTCCGCTGACTGTTCCCTTTGAAGTTGTTGTACTCTCCCACCATAAGTTAGTACTATTCATTACTGCAAGCTCCATTGCCGCAAGTAAATCATAAGGAACTCCTGGATATGGATCTACAGTATAAGCAATTAATGAAGGATCAACATCAACATAAGTTGTGTAAATCGCTAAGGACGTATCATTAATTATTTGGACACCTTCAAACATTCCTATTGTAGGTCCATACTCCGAAGAGAATGTCTCGTCGTAATACTGATCTGTTTGATTTGTTATATAGCTTGTATCAGTACTCCATCTCCACATGAAGGCTAGCCACGCAAGCACATCTGCAACACTAAAGTTTATGCCATCATGCCATGGAACTTGCTCGAAGTTGAATATTATTTCAACAGGTGCTTTTCCATTGTTCTGAATATAAGATGCTAGCGACTGATAAAACCCAGGTGGGGTTCCTCCTGAGCTTTGAAGCTGAGAATTTACGAATGAAGCGTATGTCGAATTTTGAGCAGCTTGATTTATTGGAACCCATTGAAGAGCAATTGGATCAAATACTAGAGCATTGCTCGGTATGGTAAGATAAGGAGTTATTACTCCTGTGGTTTGATTAACCGTATAATTTCCTATGTATTGATAAGTTGCTGTTGTTTGAACTGGCATTCCTGTGGATGGACTTGGATACACTCCCCACTCTCTAACGTGTATCCAAAGATCGTAGCTGTATACGTCTGTAAATCCTAGCACTGGATTCCATGGACTCATGAAAAGTCCTCCGGAAGAGCTAAATTCAATCAACGTTATCGAGTTTGCTGTCTGTGCGCTAGACAAGATTCCTGGCGCTGCTATACCAAAAGCTAATGTTATTATTAAAAGGAGAGAAAAAATCTTTAATTTTTCCATACATTCCACCTTTTTACTAATTAATTTATTTGTATGCACTATAATTTAATACTAAGGGAATTATATATAAAGTTAACCATCTCTAAAAGGGTCGTCTATGAGGGAAGATATTCCAATATGGCCTAAAGAAGAAAAGGTTGACGCTCCCTGGATACCCTCCTCCATTAAACCCATAATTTTTTCTTTTGAGATTGCAAAACTAAATAAAGATTCTAAAATATGCGATATTGGTTGTGGAGATGGGAGAGTTGCAATAATTGCTTCAAAGTATTTCGGTTGCAGTTCTACGTGCGTAGAAAAAAGGGAAGATTTATGCGCTTTGGCATTGAGCAACGCTATTTATAATAGTGTAAACGATAAATTTTCAGTCATATGCGAAGATGCGAGAAAGATCGACTACAGCGAATTTGACTTTATTTACATATACATGTTTCCATCTTTTTTGAGAGAGATTTCGCTAAAGCTCGATAAAGAGCTCAAAGAAGGAACAAAGATCGTAACGTTAGATTTTTCGATAGAAGGCTGGATTCCAATTCTTATGAAAAGAATAGAAGATGAAAAAGGTATTATCAGGAGTATATTTTTATATTTTATAGGAATTTCTAATCCATCTGCTTGGAGGATAAGAAGGTTTTATGGTTATCCTAGAATCTAAGCTTGGACTTACAAAAGTTGGAAAAGTTTTAGAAATAAGGAAACCTTTCCCTCTTATAGGTCATATTTCGTTTGGAATAATTGATAGAGGCTACAATAACTTACAGGTAAGAATTACAACGTTATGCAGTTTATCATGCATTTTCTGTAGCGTTTCAGCGGGTCCAAAATCAAATAGGGAAAGAGAGTTTATCCTAAGGGATCCTGAATGGCTTTACGAATGGATTAAGTATGCAGGCAATTTTAAAAGTAGTTTTCATTTAATTTTTGACGGGATGGGCGATCCTATTACTCATAAAGATCTTCCAGAGTTTGTCAAAGCTGTAAGGGAAATGAAAAATGTAAAATCGATAACAGTAGAAACTAGGTTATTTCCAGCAAACATTAAAACATTGGAAAAACTAAAAGATGCTGGAATTGACAGGCTAAATGTAAGTATAGATACTTTAAACGAGGAAAAAGGAAAATTGCTTTCTGGAAATAATTTTTATTCGGTAAAAAAAGTTAAAGAGCTCATTAAATATGCTCATGAAGAACTTGGAATTGCTATTCATTTAGCACCAGTTTGGATTCCAACAGTTAACGATGAGGATATTGAAGAAATAATAGAGTTTGCGATAAAAATTGGATTAGGTGAAAAGTTTCCCCCATTAGGAATTCAAAAGTATGTTTCTCATAAATACGGAAGAAAAGTCCCAGGAATAATGGCATTATCATGGAAGGAATTTGAAAAATGGATGAGAAAGCTTGAAGATAGATATAAGATAAAGCTCCTATTAGACCCTAAAGACTACGGACTAGAAAAATCTGAAAGGATACCGAACGGATATAAGAAAGGGGAGATTGTGAAGTTATCTTTAGTAGAAAAGGGCTTACTTAAAAACGAATATCTTGCTATACCACCAAAAAAAGATAGAGTTTTTACTTTGATAAGCAGAAGAGAAAGCTTAAGCATAGGGGATATCGTCTATGCCAAAATTATCCATGATAAAGACGGGATTTTAATCGCAATTCCAGTTTAGAAATCAAATAATTATTATCCTATTACCGCCTTTCCTTTTTGCTTCCTCTAAAATCTTTCTAGCAAATGATCTCCATGGAGTTCCATAATATGCTTCCTTTCTACTATTTGCATTTTTTCCTAAAACGTAGCCTTCTAAGCATACGACTGTAATATTTGCACCGTTTTTGTTTATTTCTTCTTTTATAGAATACAGATCTGATTCTAAATCTGAGCATCTCATCATAGGAAACTCTAAAACTGCTTCTTCTGTCCCTCTTTCTTTATTTACTCCGTAAATAATTATTCCTCTGAATTTTATTGCTAAAAAAATTACACCCTCTGTTAATGCGTTTGTTATAGAATTTTTAACGTATTCATTTAAACCTTTTTCTCTAACTACTTCTTCAAAGTTATCCAAATCTGCAATTACTATACTTCCCCATGTTAACTTGCTTGTCATATAATCACTACTTAAATAACTCAGTGTGAGATAGGGGCATCACTCCATTCGGTCAAGGGCTGCCCACATCATCATCGTCTATATGATTTAATAAAATAGCAAATTATAAAGTTAAATACGGTCTTTCTAAGCTAGATCTATTTATAAAACTTAATTAGTTCTCTGTGTATATTTGTGAAATAATTTTTATCCGCATATATAACATTAATGTGAACAAAATTATCATTACTATCGAGCTACGAAATTTGCTGTAAATGAGCTTGAAAAACTTTTATTCATAATTTTATCGAAAAATTTTTAAGTTGTTGCAAGAGTTCTTAAATTTTATATTTTTTGCCACAAATAAATTATTAAGAGGAACAAAAATGCTCAATTTAGGCGAGTTTTCTATAATAGCTGGAGAGCCAGCGATATTCCATGAGGCTTCTCAGAGCATTATAATTGCAGATCTGCATTTAGGATTCGAGGATGAAGCGGCTGAGAGTGGAGTCTTTCTCCCTAAGATGCAATTGAAAAAAGCAATTGATTTGATAATAAGGTTAAAGGAATTAACTAAAGCTAAAAAACTCATTATTAATGGAGACATAAAAAACAGCTTCAATAGACTGACAATTCAAGAGAGAGAAGAAATAATAAGATTTTTTGGGAAGTCAAAAGATCTCTACGATGAAGTCATTTTAGTAAGGGGTAATCATGATAATTATGTTTCAATAATTGCTGAAAAAATGAATGTACCCATTGTTGAAAGCTATAAGCTTTCAAATATGACTATTTTGCTACATGGACACAAATTGACAGAAGAGATCTTTAGTTATAAAAATATTATAATAGGGCATGAACATCCTTCTTTTACTATAAAAGACGAAATAGGAAGTGTTGTAAAAATGCCTTGCTTCTTGAAGGTTCCCTTAAAAAATGGTAGCAACGTAATAGTGATTCCCGCTGCAGGTTACTATCAATCAGGAAACCCAATCTCACTTATTAGAGAAAACTATCTTTCACCGATCATTAGAGAATATGGAATAATCGATGAGATAGTCCCAATCATAATTGATACATACAATAAAGACCTTATTGAGTTCCCAACGCTAAAAGCTATTGAAGAATCTTTTGGGATACATATTTAAAAGTGAGAAGTTTTGGAAGAATTAAAAGAAATTTCAATTATAATTCCTACTTTTAATGAAGCGGAAAACATAGGTGCACTTTTTGAGAGGATAGCAGCCTCTCTAGCTAATTATGATTATGAAGTCATCATAGTAGATGATAACAGCCCGGACAATACTTCGAAAGTAGCTGTCCAAGAAGCAAAAAGACTTGATATTGAAAAAAACGTAAGAGTTATTGTAAGGAATAATGAAAGGGGGCTATCAACAGCGGTGCTAAGAGGAATGAATGAAGCTAAAGGTAAGGTTCTTGTCGTAATGGATGCCGATCTCCAACATCCTCCTGAGAAAATTCCAGATCTGTATAGGAAAATAGCTATTGAAAATTATAAAATTGTAATAGCTACAAGAATGGGGAAAAATGGTTACAAAAACATGCCTACATATAGAAGATTAATTTCAAAAATAGCTGGAGGGCTTGCAAAGCTATTACTGCCAAAACTAAAAAATGTCAGCGATCCTATGTCGGGCTTTTTTGCGCTTAAAAGGGAAGTGTACTTAGAAACGAAAGATAAGCTGAATCCTAAGGGATATAAGATACTTCTAGAAATTATAGTAAAAAGCCATGTAAAGCAAAATGATATTGGAGAGATAGAATACGTTTTTGAGAAAAGATATGCGGGAAAAAGTAAGCTTGGTTTAAAAGAGTATATCAATTATATTCTCCATCTTCTGTCTTTAAATGAATATAGAATTCTTAAGTTTATGCTAGTGGGATTGTCCGGAACTGCTGTTAATGAAGCAGCTTTGTGGATATTTCACTATATTTTCCATCTACCATTATATATTTCTGGCGCTTTTTCTATAGAACTAAGCATAATTAACAATTTCATATTGAATTCTATTTATACATTTAAAAGCTCTGAAAAAAGCATCACTTTTAAAAAATTTTTTAGATATCATATTTCTTCTGCAATAGGAATTTCTATTAACTATGTCATATTACTGTTTTTAAGCACTATTTTGAAAGTGGAACCTTTAATATCAAATTTGGTCGGCATAATTTTTGGTTTCGTAGCAAATTATCTGTTGAGTGAACATTATGTTTGGAAGATTGAAGATTCTGGACTAAATAGCCAATTCAGTAAAAGGAGGGTTCCAGTATGATGAGCTTTATTTCCTATGATGAATTTATAAAACAAATTGAAAACTGTAAAAAATGCGAGCTTTATCTCAGCAGAACTAAACCAGTGGTTGGAGAAGGTAACTTAAATTCTAAGTTTGTATTAATAGGAGAGGCGCCGGGTAAAAATGAGGACATTTATGGTAGGCCTTTTGTTGGAAGGGCAGGCAAAGTATTAAACAGAGCCCTAGATGAGATTAAGGTTGATAGAATTAATGTGTACATTACAAACGTTGTGAAATGCAGGCCGCCAAAAAACAGAAAGCCAAAAACAAATGAAGTTCTTTCATGTTTACCCTATTTGATATTTCAATTGATGTATATAAATCCTTTAAAAATTGTCCTTTTAGGTAGTACAGCTGTAAAATATTTGTACGATGAATCTTTTCCTTATAAGAAAATTCCTAAAGAAAAAAAGATCTCGGAAATCAGAGGGAAATTAGGAAATTTCAAAGCCTATGATAGAACTTTCCAGACTTATGCTACTTATCATCCTGCAATGATTTTGAGAAATCCCCGATTGTATGAAGTTTTCAAGGAAGATTTAGATATGTACCTAAAAAGCTGATTTCTTAACATTTGAAGCAAGGAATGCTTTTGCTTACATATTAATCTTCTTTTTCGTATGATAAATAAGGAGGGAGAAAAATGCTGCAATAGCACTACCTACTCCCCAAAATAATAGCGTCTCAAAAATTATGTTTTGGCTAGGTATTACCAATTTTACTTGCGAAGAAGGACTTGTTGAATATAATAAATTTGCATTAAAAGAGTAGAATAAAAAGGGCAAAATACAAGATATCGAGTTTTCCAAAAGGTATAGCCTATTATCATAAGTAAGCAAATTGCTACTAGAATATTGATAATAAGCTAATGGAATAAATAGTGAAATGCCATTTGAAAGAAGATTTGAGTAAAAGATTTCAAAATTATAAAGATCTTCATTATAATATTCTTGCATTGTGTATTCATCTATATAATTCATGGACGATAATAGAGACGTTGCATCGTATGTAAGTACTGAAGCTAAAGAATACTTTAGAAATATATCTGTTGAATTAGAGCAAATTTTGTTATATATATCTAATAGCTCTTTATAATAGTTCTGGACGGATGCATCTGAAGATTGAGAAATAATGCTATTAATATAGTTCAAGATTATACTCAAAAAATCGATATACTGTTTCATAGAATTTTGAAAAGCTTCTAAATTCAATAATTGTCCTTCACTTATATTCAATTTACTCATATCGTACCAAGTTTTCGCTGTTTCCAGTCTGCCAATAGCATATGCTAAATAATAGGCGGTATCATTTTGCTGTTGGGATTGTGATGCCATATTTAAATAGCCTTGCGCCTCCCATATCCTTTCTTCTTCGGTTGAGAAGATTTCAAATAAACTGATCGGTATTTTATCGTTATTGGTTAATTTATTTTCATCTTCTAAAGTTTTCTCTTTTAATTCATTGATAGTTTCATTTACTTTTTTGATGTACTCCTCTACTAATGTTTTATTATTCAAAGATTGCTGCAAGTAATAATACAGTGAATCTATGTAAAGGGTAAAGGACAAGCTCGATGCTGTATAATTTTCGCCTTGACTTACGAGATTAGTTATATCGGTAAAATTGCTTATTGAAAAATTATAAGAAATTTCTTTCGTTTTATTCATAAAATATAAAGCCACTTCTCCCATATAGTTTGAAATATCAGTTGGCATAACAGCGTTCATATATATTGAAGGTAAAGCATTAATGCCTCTTAAAGAGTTAGAAAGAGAAGCTATGCCACCAACTCCAATTATGTTTATATTTCCGATATTTTGGATGCTATTGGTTTCAGCAAGTAAGTTGTAGTTTGAATATGGAAGGTAAAAATAAGAGGCACCACTATTTATTGAGGCATTAAGCTTATCCTCTACTCCACCTATGATGACAGACAGACCGTCGATATTTATTGCACCAGTTATAACACTGGAAGAAAGAGAAGTTGGGTTCATATCTTTAGCGAGCATATAAAAAGCTTCTGCTATAGCTAGGCTTGCACTTGGCCCCTCAATTTGTGTTAAGGGACTTGTGAACTCAATAATTCCATTATAATTCATTGGATTTTTATTCGCCATCAAAAGCCCAACGTAGAATGCTACTGCAGCAGAATTGAGAGTATCGTTCCCAGCAAAAAGTGCTCCTTTAATGTAAATGTTGCCAGAACCATTTGGAATAAGAGATATCTTTAATTTTAAAATGACTCCGCCTTTTTCAGTCACTGCCGGAACAAATATTTCAATGCTCTTTCCTGCTATCTCAGATGCATTAGTTATTATTGGATAAACGACTAAAAACAGAATGAACAATGACGTAAAGAATAAAGCGAAAAACTTTTCTGACTTATTTCTATAATGCCTCAATTTTATTCCTCCAATATAGTTAAAATTTTATATCCGTTATTATTTAATATTCTAAACAAGTTATTTTCAATATTTTAGATTTGAATAATTAAAAATTTAAAGGAATGAATATAATGAGTAATGACAAAAAAAGCGAACTAAAAAAATTTCTAGAAGAAAAAATTGGACAGTTGAAAAAAGAGCAGGAATATTACGAATTTTTGCTCGCGATTCTTGAATCAGGAATCTCTTCTCAAAAACAAAATTATCAAGAAGAAAAGGAAGAAAGCGTTGAGATAAAAGTTAATAAAAAATCTATAGCTATCATTTCTATGTCGTCTTCTTATATAAAATTAAGACCGCTATTCGATGTAGAAAAAAACGAAGATATGCTTAAGGAACTGAAAAAAGATATTGAACTTATAGCAGAAGATGCGAAAACTTCTGTTATTGAAGATAGGAACCTTGTTAAGGAAATCTCTATTGAAATAAAAAAATTGACCCCTTTATCGATAAAGGGAATTTCTGAAGCTTTAAAGCTTTTTATTACAGATTATTATAAAAATATAAATAAAATATCGGAATAACTTTATGGATTTTGCTCCTCTTCGACTTGCTTGAGTTGCATTCTGTACATTTCAACCAATTCCTTGCAAGTTGTAGCATCTTCAGGACCTTTATCTGGTCTCCAATTAATAAATCTAGGGAATCTTATACTTAAGCCAGCCTCTTTACTTATTTCTCCCTTTGCACAAGTATGCAATGGACTCAAAGTTAATTCTGCTCCTATGACTTCGACGACTTTTTTCGGTATCAGCCATACATCAGGAGTTATCTCGCTTATAACTCTAGGATCTTTATGATCAATGATGTAGCCCTTGAACTCTTCTGTCATTTTATCTAGTTCTTCGTCTGTAAACCCAGTTCCAACCTTACAGACAGTCCTAAAAACATCTGCATCTGGATCGTAGCCTGCAACAAGGATTGTACTGAGCTTACCAGCCCTTTTTCCTTTGCCATAGAATGCACCTACGACAACTAAGTCGACTGAATCGCTCATTTCGCTTCTGTAATCTCTTTTATACTTTATCCACAACCATCCTCTGTTTCCAGCCTGATAAATGCTCTTTTCGCTTATTGATTTTATCATTACCCCTTCCGCTCCATTACTGATAGCTTCATAAAACATCTTTTCAAGATCTTCCGCATTATCTATATATTTGTATTGAGCAATTTGCATATCATCACTCTGAGCAATAACGCTTTCAAGATACTTTCTTCTTTCAGGAAGAGGAAAGTTAGTAAGGTCTTTGCCGTCAACATAAATAGCATCAAACAAGAAAACACTCACTGGTACTTCTTTCATCATTTTTGTAATGTCATGTTTTCTTTTCCTTGTCATGAGTATTTGGAATGGTCTAAGCTCTCTTGTATCAGGATCAATGGCAACTATTTCTCCCTCAACTATAGCTTCATTAGCCTTAATATATTTCCTTGAGTACTCTACTACGTCTGGATATTGGTGCGTTATATTCTCAAGTCTTCTAGAAAAGATTGTAATTTCATCGTTGGACTTGTGTATTTGTGCCCTTTCTCCATCATATTTATATTCAACATATGCTTTTCCGCCAACCTTTTCTAACATAACTTTTGGATCATTATGTCTTTCTGCTAACATCGGCCTAATCGGTATGCCAACTTTAGGAGTAATATTCTGCAAAGCATTGATGCCATCTTTGACTAAAATCTCTGCTATATCTCCTAGATCTGCTCTCAAGTTATAAGCTCTTTCTATAATGGGTCTGTTTGCATCAGTTCCAGTAAAGGCTATCGATAAAGCATCCATAACTGTTGCATCTCCAATATTTATTCTCAATCTACCTTCAACAAATCTCACAATAAATCTAGCTTCAATAGGTTGCGCATCTTTCAAAAGCCCAGCAAGAACTCTAAGTTTTATATCTCTGCTGCCTTCCCCTTCCGCAGTAGCTATTTTCACAAATGATTCATATATTTTTTTCACGCTTAGCTTTTCTTTTTTCTGAACTCCTAAAAATGATGTCAATGTACCTGCAGTAGCATCTTTGCTTGCTTTAATCTGCTCAATAGCTTTTCCAAGATCACCAACTTCTTTGTAAATTTTATTTATTTGTTCTTCTTTTACATTCAGTGCTATACTAGCTGCCTTAATTAAAAGCTTTTCAGCAACACCTATTTCTGGCATGCCCTTCCAATCTGGCCATAATCTTCCTTGTATTAAATAAACTACAATCTTTACTTCATCTTTAGAAGTTTGTTTGAATAAGTCTACAAGAGCGTTAGTTAAAGCGATCCTTGATGAAATTTTTTCTAAAGCGTCAAAGGTTCTTGCAATTATCTCGAAATCCATAGAAAATTACCCCAAGATATATTTATATTTTTTTATATATTAATAATTAAACAATTTCATATCAAGAAAAAAATAAAATATCCGTTCTATGTGATTTATGCAAGATGATGATAACCGGCAAGCATGAGACTTTTGTCAATGATTAATCAGAGTTAAACTGATCGTTTTGTAGTTTCAAACAATACACCAAACCCTATGTTAGTTTTTCGATGGCAACTTATTCTCCCTTCGGGAAATCATTAGTTTTCCTCATTTATTCATGAATGCTTCTTTCTTACGCAGAACAGTGAGAGCTTTTTCTAGGATC
>NZ_JBMFSV010000009.1:0-44853 GCF_049967375.1 Fervidicoccus sp.
ATATAAAATATTATAATAAGGTTAGTATTTTAAAAATCTTGTGCGAGTTATAAAAGAAAAATTAGAGAAAAGTTTTTATATCATGATGAAATATTTTCTAAAATCTTAAGATCTAAAAATAAAAATTTCAATCAATAAGATGGGGAAGATGGATGGATAATCCTTCAAATAATAGTTCATCAGAAAAAACACAGACGGAAAAAAGTTCACAGCCAAAATTGAAAAAAGTTTTGACTTTTACTGATATTTTCTTGGTTTCTCTAACAGGAATGATCGGTTCTGCGTGGCTTTTTTCCGCTTTAGGAGCATTAAACTATATGGGACCTGCTGCTATACTTTCTTGGATAGTTGCAGCTATTTTGTTTGTTTTCATGATAGTGACATTTGCAGAGCTCGGGGGTCTATTTCCTTATAGCGGAGGAATCGCTAGATATAACCACTACACACATGGGCCAATCAGCAATTTCTTTTTGAGTTGGGCATATCTAATTAGTTCAATAACCACTTCACCTGTTGAAGCTGTCGCTATTGTTGAATATTCCAGTGCATGGTTGAAATGGGCCTGGAACCCCGAGAAAAACGTTCTTACTCCTGAAGGCATGGGTCTAGCGGCGCTTTTGATAATTTTCTTCTTTATAATTCAGTATATAGGTGTCAGCACTTACCAATGGTTCAACAGAATTATAACAGCGCTAAAATTTGTAATCCCAGTTTTGACGATAATTTTGATATTTACGATGTACTTTGATGGAAGGAATTTTATGGGATTACCAGGAGGATTTTTCCCATTTGGAGCAGCAAGCATTTTAACAGGTTCAATAATCAGCGGTGTAGTATTTGCTTATGAAGGATTTGAAGAAGGACTTATGTATGCTGGAGAGGCTAAAAATCCGCAGAGAGATGTCCCATTAGGTATAATAACAGCATTGTTTGTAGTTGCAGCTATCTACATCCTCCTTCAGGTAGCTTATATAGGGGGCATAAACTGGTCTGCAGCAAGAGTATCTCCAGGAGATTGGACAGGGCTTTATAATGCTTGGGGATCCTCTCCATTTTACTATGAACTAGTTTCGACAGGCGTTCCTCTGTTGGTCGGATTTGCAGTAATAATCGCTATTGATGCAATACTTTCCCCTGCTGGCACATTTGCAGCGTATGTAGGAAGTACTGCTAGGCAAATATTTGCGATGGCAAAAATTGGATATCTGCCAGAAATTTTTGGGAGTATTCACAAGAAGTACAGAACTCCATGGGTCGCTTTGATCTTTTCAACTATTATTGCCATCATATTCTTAATGCCATTCCCAACTTGGTATAGTATAATGAGCGTTTCAGTTTCTGCAGCTGTTTATTCCTACATGACCGGCGGAATTACAGCACATGCACTGAAAAAACTTGTGCCAGATCTTAAAAGACCATATAAGACTCCATTTTGGCAGTTGTTCTATCCTGCCGCCTTCGTTGTAGCATCTCTATTCGTTTACTGGTCTAGCTGGAGCGTAATAAATGTAATCATTGAAGTTTTGCTAATAGGATTGCCCCTGCTATTTTTAGGTCCTTATGGAAAGAAGTTGTCTGTTTCCAGATCGTTCATTTATGCGATATCATTATTTGTATGGATCGCTACAGGATCTGCAATAGGACTTTACTATTATGTATTGGATGGAATGGGAATTCAAGGGTTCATCATATACTGGTCATTAGTGTCTTTGATACAGATCATAACCCTTTCTCTAATATGGTTAAAGACAAAATCCCCAGATATAAAAGCGTCGTCTTGGCTCATCATATATAACATAGTCATAGGAATCGTCTCTTACATAGGTAGTTTAGGAGCCCTTTCATCGCCACTCTTGCCAGTACCATATGATATAATTGTAATGATAATAGTCTCTTTGCTAGTATACTATATAGGTTTGAAAGTAGCATACAAAACTGAAGATCTAGAAAAAATAGAGAAAACAGGTATTGTCCCAGAGGAGTAATTTAATTTTTCAATTTCTTTTTTTAAATTTATAGCTGAAAGCCTAATTTTTCTGGGAAAAAATAAAAAGCTTATACTTTTTATTTTATTTTCAGTTTTGATACTAAGTACTAAAAAGTGTGTATGCATTGAATGAAAGGTTGTTTCTAGAAAAAAAAGTTAGGAGATAATGATAAATTTTCAAAGGAGGATCTCTGATCACGCCACTTCCCTACAGATGAAGGATATAAAAATCAGTCTCTGTGAGCTGAGCCTACCAATTCTAATAACGAAGTTACGTTGTGAAATCTTAGCCAATTTTCTAGTCCACCTAAAATAGATTTTATGGTATGTTTGGGGTCATCATTCGAAATCAATGCAGAACCTATTTGAATGGCTTTTGCGCCTGCTGAGATGAATTCAGCGGCGTCCTTCCAATCTTTCACTCCTCCACTTCCGATGATTTCTGCTCTGTACTCTCTATATACATCATAAATTACTCTGACTGCAATCGGATGTATAGGCGGACCTGATAAACCTCCATGAATATTAGAAAGTACTGGCTTTAATGTATATACATCTATATAAATAGCCTTTACAGTATTTATCAAACCTAAAGCTTTTGCACCAGCCTCAAGTGCTTTGCCTGAAGCTTCAACTATTTTATCATTCAGACCAAGCTTTGCTATAACAGGTATTTTTATAATTGATGAAACATTCTTTACAACGTTGAAAACGTTTCGAGGGTCGGCACCTATTTCTAGACCATATCCTTTCGTATGGGGGCAACTTAGATTTAGCTCAATAGCATTAGCTCCAGAGATCTCCGCCTCCTTTGCTACTTCTGAGAATTCATCCTCATTAGTACCACCAACACTCACAATAATAGGGATGTTGAGCTCTTTTGCCTCTTCTACAAGCTCTTTTATAGTACCTTTTCCCGGATTTTCTAGCCCAACAGCATTAATGAGTCCCCCATTCGGCAAAGAGAGAATTATCGGAGGTTTGTTGCCAATTCTTGGCATCGGAGTTATAGTTTTTGAAACCACTGCTCCAAAACCATATTCATATAGCCTTTTTATCGCTTCCTTGTTCTGTCCTAATATTCCACTTGCATTCATTAATGGATTCTTTAAAATTATTCCCGCTAATTCTATATTTAATGTCATTAATATCACCATCCAGTTCATTTTAAATAGGATATTTTGGGCCTTTCTATTATTTCTCCGTCTAAATAAACTACAGTTCCATTAATTATAGTTGAAGAGACGTCTCCTTTAATGATTAATCCGTCGTATGGAGAGAATCTCGCTTTTGTGTAAAACTTTGAAGAATCTATTTTCCATTCTTTATCTAAGTCAACGACAGTATAGTTCGCCTTACAACCTATATCAAAGCACCCCCATCCGGGCTTCATGTTCAGTATTTTCTGAGGGCCCATAGACAACAGTTGAATCAAGTCTTCTAGATTTAATATTCCCTTATTTACCAAATTTATCATCAAAGGTACAGCAATTTCAATCGATGCTATTCCTGATGGGCATTTTTCAAATGGGAGAGACTTCTCCTCTATGCTATGAGGTGCGTGATCTGTACTTATTGCATCAAAATGAGGTAGCAACCCTATAAGCTCTTTAGCTATATCTCTTGTTCTCAATGGAGGATTGACCTTTGCAAGGCATCCAAATTTTTCCTCATCTTCTGAACTTAAATATAAATAATGAGGACATGTATCCGTTGTGAATTTATACTTTTTAGCCATTTCATAAACATACTTATTTGTAACATGAGTAATATGTAGCTTTGCCTTTATACGTGCACTTTCAAGCATATATCCGATTTCTTTCAAAGCGAGCATTTCTGATTCAATGGGCCTGCATGCCCATCTTTTTCCTTTTCCACACTCGCCTAAAGCATCCTTATGCTCAAGATGTATTATTATTGGTTTTTCTATTCCATTAGCCACAAAGCTTTTTAAAATTTCTGGAAGTCTCTCGTGTTCTTCTGGAAAAAGCTCTCCTACGGAAACGACTTCTTTTGCTTTAAGCATTTCAATAAAATCATCAACATCTTTGCCAATTGTTACAGAGATACCGAAATTCACGTATGCATTTTCATATAAGCTTTTAATTTTCAAATTCAAAGACTTTGTATTATCTATTTTCGGCTTAGTATTTGGCATATCTACAATCCCTGTAAAACCTCCTCTTGCTGCAGCCTTTGTGCCGCTTTCCTCATCTTCCTTGTAACTCAGCTCAAGCCCTCTCAAATGAGCATGTAGATCTATGAAGCCTGGTAAAGCTATCCCTTTCTCTCTCAAGTCTATGCATTCTATATTTCTGCATATAGCTTCATCAGTATTAAGGAGCCTCTTTGAAACAATACCGTCCTCAATAATTAGTGTGAGCTCTTTTAATTCTTTTCCAATAAGAGCCTTAAGCAATAATGCTCTCAAAATGGTATTTTACCTCCGAACATTCAAATACTGGCCCATCTGAGCACATGAGCTTCGTTGTTCCTTTTATATAGCATGAACCACAAATTCCCATTCCACATTTAGTTAAATTCTCTAAAGCTACATAACAATCATTCTTTTTATTACATAAGTTGCAGAAGTTTTTCATCATTACTTCAGGACCTACTGATAAAATCCTATTGTATTCATTTAATCTAATTTCTCTTAGCGCATCCAATGCCTTTCCGCATTTTCCATAGCTACAGTCCTCGGTATAAATTATGAAGTTCTTCAAATTGTTCATTTTTCCATATATTTTAGTTACTTCAAAAAGCTCTGAGCCTTTCTTTACACCCCATACCAAATCAATTTCTGAGCCTTTTGAAAACTTTACAAAATAAGGTATTGGGGCAATTCCTATTCCCCCTGCAACAACTAAAATCTTTTCTCCATTTTTAAAGAAGAACTCTTTTCCAAGAGGACCCATAATGCCCAAAATTTCATTTTTCTTTTTTAAGCTTAGGGCCTTAGTGCCGTTTCCCTTAATTTTATATAAAAAAGTCAAGCTATTTCCGTCATAATCTGAAACGCTAAGCGGAATAAAATCGATTCTAGGAATCCATACCATAAAGAAATTAAATGGCTTGACTTCTAAACTTAAATCTTCTAATGGCAAAAAAGAAATTAAAAAAGTATTTTCAGCGACTTCTTCGTTTCTTTCAACCTTAACGGGCTTAATTTCAAACTTTTTCTTTTCCATTTTTCCTATTCCTCTCAAATTTTGCATATATATCAAATTAATCTTTATTTCTTTAGATAGTTAGTCAGCTTTACTATATCATCTTTATATATTATCGTACCGCAGTACTCGCACTGAAGCTTTAAAGGATCTCTTGACAGGACTTTGAACTTTGTCTTTATGCTTTCATTCCTTTCGTTAGTAATGCAAGTCATATTTGGGCATTTTAACAGCCCTTCAACACGATCTGGTAAGCTGACTTTATATTTCTTAACAACCTCAAAATTTTCTACTATGTTAACTGTCGCAGAAGGCGCAATTAGTGATATGACATCGAAGTCTCTTGGTTCAAGCCACTTTCCTTCTATTTTTATGATGTCTTTTTTCCCCAGCTTTTCACTTTCTACGTTCATTATTATTGCGATCCTCTCTCCTTTCTCTCCGCTTATGCCTAGTACTGAAAGTATGTTCATTGCCTTTCCAGCAGGTATGTGGTCTATGACAGTTCCATGTTTTATTTTTGAAACAACTAATGTGGACTTCTCGCTCATAGCTCAACACCAAAGATGAGTGATAATAGAGCCATCCTCACAGGCACTCCATTTTTGGCTTGTTGAAAATATGCGGCATATTCGGTAGAATCGATCTCTTTGTCTATCTCATCCAGCTTAGGTAAGGGGTGCATTATTTTCAACCCCTTTTTCGCATTTTTTAAAAGATCAAGCGTTATTTTATATGACCCTTTTGCTTTTTCGTACTCGGTAATATCTGGAAACCTCTCTTTTTGCAACCTTATAGTATAGAGAACGTCAATTTCATCAATTATTTCTTCTAAATTTCTGATTTCCTCGAAAGCAACTCCTTTTTCTTTTAGATAACTTATAACCTCTTCCCTTGCGCCCAAATTCGGCGGAGAAACTAAGTAAAGTTTCTTAGGATTATAAATGAGAAGGCCGTAAATGAATGATGTTGAAGCTCTTCCATATCTCAAATCTCCTACTACTGCATAAGTTAGCTCATCGATCGTGCCAAAAATTTCTCTTATAGTATAAAGATCGATCATTGCTTGAGTAGGGTGATGTTGCTTTCCATCACCCGCATTAATAACAGGATTTTCCGCAATTTCGGATGCATATTTTGCTGCTCCTTCCAGTTTGTGCCTTATTACAATCAAGTTTGAATATGAGTCAAGCATTCTTATAGTATCGGTAAAGTTTTCTCCTTTGCTTATGCTTGTTCCCTCTTCTCCAGAAAAACCGACTACATCTGCTCCCAACCTTTTTGCAGCAACTTCAAAGCTGAATCTCGTCCTTGTCGAAGGCTCAAAAAAAGCCAGCATGACTACTTTATCTTTTAAAAGCTCAAGCTTTTTATCCTTATGCTTTTTTGCTCTGTCTGCATATTCGAACAATGTTTCCAAATCTTCTCTAGTGAACTGCTGTATAGAAATAACATCTTGGTTATAGAAATCTTTATTTATCATAATGCCCTTGCTTAAACATTTCATAAAAAAACGGTATAAAAGCTTTTCTTCTGAAAGTTTCCATTGCCTTTTATATCTTATCAGTATTTTGAGAGATACTCCTGAATTTCTTTATAGGTTTTTTCATCTATAGTATTACTTTCATAGAGCTCTTTAAATAGTTCTTTCGCGGTAAAGAGGCTGTAAAGCTCAACTCCTATGGACTTAAGCTTTTCTCTCGCTCCTTGCTCTCTATCAACTACAACAACTGAGAACATAACATTCCCTCCCATTTCTTTGACGGCACTTATTGCATGTTCTAGAGAACCTCCAGTTGTTGCAACGTCATCTACAACCACGGCTTTTTTGTTTCTCACTTCACCTTCAAGCAGTGCTTGTGTTCCATGCTCCTTTCTATCAAGCCTAACATAAGCAATAGGCTTTCCTGTTTTACACCCGATAAATGAAGCGAGAGCAATTCCAGATGTTGCAATACCAACTATAACATCAGCCTGATCAGTTGGAAATCTCTTCACGATTTCTTCTACAACCTTCTCTCTAAGCGAAGGAAAGCTGTAAAGCCTTCTCAAATCAATGTAAAATGGACTCTCTATCCCAGATGTAAGCTTAAACTTTCCAATTTTTATTATTCCGTTTTTTAAAAATTCTACTGCAATCCCCGACATATTTTCACCCTCTCCTCTATCGTTTTTATAATTTGGGTAGCTTTTTCTTTTATATTTTCTGCGCCAGTTATAGACCTTCCAATAATTTCGTAATCAGCTCCATTGCATATAGCACTTCCAAAATCTGCCCCTTGGGCGCCTACTCCAGGTGATAAAATTTTAATATCTTTTCCCACTTTGCTCCTTACGTTCCTTATTACATCAACTCTTGTTGCTGGCGCTACAACCCCCCAGGCGTTAGCCTTAACTGCAATTTGAAGGAAATCATTTAAATGTCCATCAATATACTCCTTTGATCCTTCATGCGACATTGAAACAACTAATATGAGTTTCAAGCCGAGATCTTTAGCTTTCTTAGAAAGCTTATCTATAGCATTTGAATACCCTACAAAGCTATGTGCGATCATCGCATTAAATCCGTAGCTCTTTATTATTTCTGCAGACATCGACATAATATCCCCTATATCTGCTAGCTTAAAATCAGCTATCAAAAGCCCTTTATAATCTTTAAAAATACGTTTATATGATTCAAGCCCATTTCTCAAAACTGCTGGGAGACCAATTTTAAAACCGCTAACTAAACCATTTAGTTCATAAAACCTATTTTCTATCCATTCAACCTCGTCTACATTTGGAGGAGGATCCAGTGCTATGATTATAATTTTAACCACCTTTTTGACTTTTGAGTGTTAATGGGGCAAAAGTCCCCTTCAATAAAGGAGGGGATGAATAGCCCTCTATAGAAATGTTCTTATGATTATCAAAAAATAAATATAACTATTCGATATAGACTTGACAAAGATACTTATGGTCACATTGGAGGCCCTGAAAAAATATATGAAGAGCCAAAGGGAGAGAATAACGTGATCCAATTGGCATTCAAGTACAAGATTTATCCAACGAGAGAAGATGTAAAAAAGATGAGTGTATAGTAAGTTTCCTGGAAGAAACAGGAAACCTCCACCGCAAGGGGGGAGATGCCTCTTCAGTAAGGGCGGGGTAGTTCACATATCATACTATCATATTTTTAAGCTTCGATTCTAGTTATTTAGAATAATATTACAAAATAACAAAAGTTATTAAATAATAGAGGAGGGTGCTGTTAATGAACTTGCTACTTTCTATAAAGAACTTATCGAAAAGCTTCAAGTCAAACAGCGGCGAAATAAAAGTTATAGATAACATATCATTAGATATTTATAACGAATTTCTTGTGATTTTAGGACCTTCTGGATGCGGAAAATCTACTCTACTTAGGATTATTGCAGGAGTTGATAAGCCTACTAGTGGAAATATAATATTTCAAACTGGTAAGCCTCCAAGGTTCGGATTCGTATTCCAGTTTCCATCGCTTATTCCATGGATTACCGTTTTAGAAAACGTAGCAATTGTTCTGAAAAATATGGGTATTCCTAAAAATGAAGCTGAAGAATCCGCAAAAAAGTATCTTTCAATTGTTGGTTTAAGCGGTTTTGAAAATGTATATCCGTATGAGTTAAGCGGAGGGATGAGGCAAAGAGTTAATCTAGCAAGAGCTTTATCAGTTCAGCCAGAAATTCTCCTTATGGATGAGCCTTTTTCCAATTTAGATCCCTTAACTGCAGAAAACTTAAGGGCTGAAATTCTAGATATATGGCTTTCTAACATAACGCCAATGAAAGCGATTATAATGGTGACTCATTCTGTCGATGAAGCAATATTCCTTGCTGATAGAATAGTTATTCTAACTCCTAGACCTTCTAAGATATCAAATATTGTTAATGTTGATTTACCAAGACCGAGAAACAGGAGATCCCCTGAATTTGAAAAAATAGAAGACTTAGTCTACTCCTATGTTAGTTAGAATATATTAGAATATATATAACTATAATTTTTATTATTATTTGCGTTTCTATTCGTCTCTAATTCTAAAAATAGAGCATATATAGGATCGAACATAATTTTAAAAATTTAAGAATAATTATTAAAGATCAATGACATAAAATCAAGAACTGGCTATTTCCTTTTTATATATTTTCTGTGAAATCACTGAATTGTTGGGAATATATACTAATGTATTATCGCTCTTCTTTAATAGTATGAACATTACTCCAATATCTAGAACTTCTCCGTCCTCGCCTACGATATTGACTTTATCTCCTATTTTGAATGGTCTTATAGTTAAAAGAAATAGACCAGATATTGCCTGCCCTAGAACCTGTTGGCTTGCATAACCTACTACTAATCCTAGAAAACCTCCTAAAGCTACACCAGCCGTCCCTCCAGCAACACCTCCAGCAATAGAGGCAAGAATTGCTCCTATCCCTATGATTTTAATAGCATTTCTCGCTCCAGCAGCAGCAGAGTGATCATATTTGAACCTTAGATTCCAATATATCACATCAGATAATGATGCGACAATTAAATATCCAAAAAGAATAGCTAAAGGAATATTTATATATGAAGAGTAAGATGAAACATTAAGATTATGTTCTGCCAAAAGCTTAAATACATACCCATTTATTAAGGCACTTATTATTATATATGCAGCGATCCAAAGAGTTAATTTATATATAGAATAAGTGAATTTTTTAGCTATTTCTTTTCTATTGGAAGACATAACTAAATCACTATATTTAATTTACTTTTTCGTTTCTTAAAAATTTTTTAATTTTGAAAAGCGATCAAAAAAATCTTAAAATAAAAACAATGATATAAGGAGCCCATTTTCATTAAATGTGGCGGGCCCGCCGGGATTTGAACCCGGGACCTACGGGTTAAGAGCCTCGGCGAGCTCTTGCCTAGTACCTGTTTTTAATAAAAATTATCATAGTTAATATTTTTTTCTTCTTTTTGTTTTGTTTGGAAAATATAAATCAATGAAAACTCCTTATATAAAAATTTACCTTTTTGTTAACAATCAAGAATATTTAGAAATGGAGTATTCCTTATTATAACATAAGTTTAGTATTGAGTGTGCTCAAGGCTAATAAACAGGATTTGGCTACCTCTTATAAGAATGGTACCATATTTCGCTTTAGGTTCCCCAGTTCTCTCCTTTACTTCTGTGCAATTTTTCAATATCACGTTCATAGTGCTATCGCTAAAATCAAGCTCTCCTATATATTCTCCGCCATCTTTTAGTTTAACTAATACATTATTCCCTTTAGCATCTTGTAAATATTTCAATGGTAATTGTGTTTTTGATGACATTAAATTTGCACCTTTATACATATTCGATATAATTTTTACACTAATATGCTTATTATGATGGGGTTTTTATCTCTATCGTTCTACTTTTTGGAGTATCTTATAATGATCTCTTTCTTCATCTCAGGAATAAGCTCCCTTCAGTAAGGTCATTGGCCCACATATCAATTCGTTTTTTACATCTTTCATATACATTACAATAAGAATGTTTTCAAAGATCTCTTTTCAACTTTTCTAAAGGTTTCTCTTCGACATTCATGAAGTAAAGTTAAAAACTTTTTAATTATCACTGCTTTGAAAGGTGAAGCTTTCGGTTGTAAAGTTCATCTCTATTTGATTCTAGTGGATTTCGCTCTACTCCCATAAATTCAGCTGCATCTGTGATTTTAATTTTTTGATTATAATTTATTCTCAATCTTTCTAGCCTGTTTACATAGTTTTTTTCTCTGGCAAAGTGATGATCTATAATAATTGTGTTCAAAGTATTAATAGAAAGAATTTTTTCTAAATTTTTCTCTCCGTTTTCAACTTCTTCTACGCCCTTTATTGATCCTATGAGATAATAAGGAGGACCACTGATATATACAATTGTAGGTTTGTTATTTATAATCCAACGAGCAGCTTCATCATCTCCCGGACCCTGTGTATCTGAAGCGAACAAATATCTTTGTTCTTCATCATCAATTAATATAACTAGAACTTTTCCTAAAGGCGTATTTTGAGATCCATGCCATAGCGGGAAGGAAATCTTCATTTTTATTCCTTCAAATACAAAATCTTCACCGTTAGTGAAAATTAACTTAGAAATATCCTTAGTTTTTTTAATAAATTCTTTGGCTCTCATTTTTTGACTATAATTAATATCAATTTCAGGATGCTTCATAATGATAGTTTTATTTTTAAAAGCTTCAATACAATAATCATTGCTAAGGTAATGATCTCTATGAAAATGAGTTATTACTATTAAATTTGAGTCATTAAGATTTTTGCAAATTTTTTCAATACTTTTTTCCAATTCATTTAATTCAATCTCATGAGGAGGTAGTCCATATCTATATGGAGCCAGTGCAGCTCCTGGATCAATAAAGATTTTAAAGCCTTTGGCTTCAACAATATTAGCCATTGATCGAACTCCCAAACTGTCCGATGCAATAATAGTAATTTTCGTTTAAGTCTACCTCCTAATAATGAATTAAATTTAAAAAAATAAAAGTTTTAATTGTACAACAATAAGATGGAAAACCATGGAAGAAAAAATATCAATAATGCAAAAATATAACATAACTTATGACACTTATGAGATGCTTTATAAAATAGAACAAGAAGAAAAATATAAGCTAATTGATAAGTTAATTGACCAAATAAGAGGAAAAATATTAGATGCTGGAATTGGGACAGGTCTTTTTGAAGAGTATTTATTTAGAAATGGAAAGATGATAAATTTCGATTTGATTGTTGGCATTGACATAAGCATTAAAATGTTGGATGAGCTGATTAAGAAAAGAGATTTTTTAAAAGAAAAAATTGAGTTAGTAAACGGAGATATTGCATTTGCGCCATTTAGAGAAAAAATTTTCGATTATACTTTTTCCTTCACATCTCTTTTTTTAAATAACGATTATGAAAATGAGCTAAACGAGCTTGAAAGGGTCACTAAAAAGAGCATTGTATTAAGTATTCTAAAAAAGGGACTAAAAGAAAAAATGCTTGAAATTCTTCAACATCATAATGCTACTATGATCACGCAAAATGATAAAGATGCAGTATACTTAATTAAATTAAAAAATCATTATCAAAATCAGCTTTGATATGTTGTGATTAAAAATGAACATAAAAGAATCAATGACAGTTATTGATCTTATTGCATTTTTAAGAGAGCTAGAAAAAGAAAAAATTAACTTAAAAGTTTCTAATATTTATCACATCCCTCAGACTAAGAGAATCTTAATCAAGTTAAAAGATCCTTATTTTAAGTTCCTAGTAGCTGAAGCTTCTAAGAAAATTTATTTTTCTAAGTATTCATTACCAACTCCGGAAAAGCCGAGTATTTTTGCACTTTCGCTTAGGAAGTATTTAAATGAAAGAGTTATTACGAGCATAAAACAGATAGGTTTTGATAGAATTTTAAAACTTGAATTCGATAATGACTACGCTCTATATATCGAACTACTCCCTAGAGGAGAAATCATCTTAACAGATCCTACAGAAAGAATCATTCATGCATCATCATTCAAAAAAATGAGAGATAGAAAAATAGAAAGAAATTCGCAATATATTCTGCCTCCAATTTTTGAGAAAAGGCCTACGGCCGAAATGTGCATCGAAGCTTTATCAAGCGAAGGTAAAAAGGGCTTAATTAAAAAACTTGGGCTTCCACATGAACTTATTGATGAAGCTATAGGAGAAGTTGGTTGCGAAAATTGTTTTGAAAAAATTTGCAATAAAATTGAAGAAATAATGGGTTCTTTAGGAATTAATGGAGGATATATAGTTCATCAAGATGATACGCTTATAGCATTCTATCCTTTTAATCCATCTGTAATTCATAAGAATTCTAAAATTGAAAAAACCGAAAAATTCAATGATGCTCTTGATAAGTATTTTTATAGTATTGATGTTCTGAGACCCGTTGCTTTGGAAGACGAAGAAATTTCAAGAACAAAAGCTAGCATTGATAAGATTAGAGAAGATATTGAAAAAGGTGAGCAAAAGGTAAAAGAGCTATATGAAGTTGCAAATAGATTAGCTTCATTTTCTTCATATATAGAAGAAAAAATTAAATGTGCTAGAGAGGTTCAAAAGAAATACGGTTGGGAAAAAGTAAAGGAAAAATGCCCAGGCATACAAAAAGTTTTTCAAAACAGTGGAGAGTTCACTTTAGATTTAGAGGGAAAAGAATATAAATTCAATATATTTGAAGATGCCTTTACGCAAATTGGTAAAATTTTTGATGAAGCTAAAAAATTAAAGAAAAAAGTTGAAAATGCAAAAGCTAATTTAGAAACACTCGAATTAAAGCTCAAAGAGTTGAACTTAAAAAAGCATGAAAAAGAAAGAGAAGTTAAAGCTATAGCGAGAAAAAGAGATTGGTATGAAAAATACATATGGAGCTTTACAAGAAACAGGTTATTGATTATAGCTGGCAGGGATGCACAGCAAAATGAAGCTATAGTAAAAAAATATCTTATGAAGAACAAAAAATCTCTGTATTTCCATGCAGAAATTCATGGCGCGCCTTCTACGATATTATTAGCAGAAAATGAAGATATTAAAGAAGAGGATATATATGACACATCTGTTATAGCAGCATCTTATTCGAAAGCATGGAAGGCCTCTCTAAAAGTCGTGGACGTATTTTGGGTACATAGTGATCAGGTTTCAAAAACTCCCCCTGCTGGAGAATACCTTGAAAAAGGAAGTTTTATGATATATGGAGAAAAAAATTATATAAGAAACGTTCCATTAAAACTTGGAATTGGATTGCAACAAACTGCCGATAATGCTTATAGATTTTTTGTTGGAAGCGAAGAATCAGTTAAGAAGAATTCCTATCCAGTAGCTATTATTGAACCGGGAAATATTGAAGCTCAAGAAGTAGCAAATAAAATATATCAATATATTAAGAATTTAAACTTTGAGTCGCTTCCATCGTTAAAAGAACTGGTTCAGATAATACCTGGAAAGTCTAATTTATCTTTTGAAATCAATCATTAATCGCAAGAGGTTAGGTATAGCATAACATATTATAATTAGAAAGAAAAAAATATAACTTTTTTAATTTATATTTAGCTTTTGAATAGAGGGAACATCAATGGATATAAAAAGAAAAGAGTATTCAGTTAAAGATTTAATGAGTTTTAATGTTGTTACAGTTGATCCTAATACTTCGTTAGATGAAGCAGTAAGGATTATGCTAGAAAATAATATTGGAAGTGTAGTTGTTGTAAACGAAAAAGGGGTTTTAATTGGAATATTAACAGAAAAAGACTTAATCACAAAAGTGATTAAAGGAAAGCTCGATTTGAAGGATCTTAAGGTGAAAGATGTAATGAGTGCTCCAGTCGTATACGTTGAGCCCGATACTCCTCTTTACGAAGCGGTTGCATTAATGCAATCAAAAAAGATAGGTCATCTTCCAGTTGTAAAAAATGGAAGAGTTGTAGGAATTATTGCAACAGGAGATATTATATCAATAGCGCCTGAATATTTGGAGCTACTAAGAATAAAGAAAAAAAGATGAATGGATTTATTAAGTTGAGTGTCATGATAGTTTCTCTCGTTTCATTGTCAATATTTATTAGATTTGTTTATATGTGAAAAGAATTCTTCATCAGCCAAATCTTTTATCCTTTTCGTAATATTCATTAGGTTGTTTTCATACTACTCTTTTCACCTTTTTTCGAAAAATTAAAAAGTAACATTTAAAATGTCATTATGTTTCTATTAATATTCTATAAAAATCATTAAATAAGAGGTTTTTAAAATGACAAAAAACATATATGTCGAAGAAGTTGAGTGGCAACTGCCTCAAGATATGGAAATTGAATTAGTCGAAAGAAAAGGTATAGGCCATCCAGATTATATAGCTGATTCTGCTTCTGAAGAGGTTAGCATAGGATTATCGAACTATTATATTGAGTATTACGGTAGAATTCTTCATCACAATGTGGATAAGGTATTAATTGTTGGAGGACAATCAGATCCTAAGTTCAGAGGAGGTCGCGTCCTCCATCCTATATACATATTAGTTTCAGGCAGAGCAACAACTACAGTAAAAACTGACGATGGCATTGAGAACGTCCCAATTGGAACTATTATAATGTCATCAGTAAAAAAATGGATTAAGAACAACATGAGATATTTAGATCCAGAAGAGCACGTCATTGTGGACTATAAAATAGGAAAAGGAAGTGAAGATCTTACAGGGATATTTGATAGAGGACTTAGTGTTCCGCATGCAAATGATACGAGCTTCGGTATAGGATTTTACCCATATTCTACATTGGAAAATGTTGTTTATCAAACCGAAAGGTTCTTAAATAGTCCAGAAATGAAGAAGAAAATTCCAGAACTAGGAGAAGACATTAAGGTAATGGGCTTAAGAAATAAAAAAGAAATCGATTTAACTATCGCAGGAGCTATGATTAGCAAGCTTGTCGACGACAAAGATCATTATATCAATATTAAAGAAAAAGTGGTTGAAGAAGTTTATAAATATACAGAGAGATTGGCACCTGAATATGAAATAAAGATATTCTTTAATACAGGCGATTCTCCTGAAAAGAATATCTTCTATTTAACAGTTACGGGAACGAGCGCAGAGCATGGAGATGATGGCGCAACTGGTAGAGGAAATAGAGCCAACGGGCTTATCACACCGATGAGACCTATGAGCTTAGAAGCAACAGCAGGAAAAAACCCAGTCAATCACGTTGGAAAAATTTACAATATCATCGCTATGCTAGCAAGCAAGAAAATATATGAGGAACTTCATGAAGAGGCTCATGTTATAGTTCAGATATTAAGCCAAATTGGAAGGCCAATCGATGATCCTTTGGCAACTTCTATTAAACTAACATCTAAAACAAAACCGATAACTAATGATATGAAAGAAGAAGCAAGAAACATAATTGAACAAGAACTAAAAGAAATAACAAAATATACGAAATTAATCCTCGAAAAAAAGGTACAACTATTCTAATATTTTATTTAAAAAATAGTTTTTAAATAATGGTCATATTTTTTAAATTTAGCTTATAATTTTAAATCATAAAGATGACAAAATTTTTAGTAATTTAGAATTTATCTCCATTGATTATAAACCTAAGTCAGATTTTTACCTATCTTTTCTCCTCTTTTCCCTATATTCATTGAATATCTTTTCAAATTTTTCTATCTCTTTAACTTTCTCTATCTCTTTAAGCTTTTCCTCGGCTTCTTTGATCTTATCCAGTACTTTTCTTTCTATGATAATAATGTCTTTAATTTTTTTGTAGTCGTATTCAAATATGGAAACAACAGGTATACCATTTTCTTTTAACAAATTGTATATACCACTATTTTCGCTATACTGATATGAGATGAGAATTCCTCGGATATTTTTATTTTTTAAAAGAATTCCAATATCGCTTTGGTAAGAATCAGGGTTTTCAACATAAATCAAGTTTACATTATATTCGAGTAGTTTGTTAAGATTGCTTTTCGTTAAACTTGAAACAATTGGAACGGGTATATATTCTCCTTTAACTAACTTGTCAAGTATATCTTCATATTCCTTTACCCTTTCTTCGAGCATTTTTATATCTAAATTCTTTGCTTCCAGCTGTTTATTTAATTCGCTAATTGATTCTTTTAAAACACTCATAGTCCTTTCAATGCTAGAATTTATATCAACCAGCTGAACATTCTTTTTTGCTAGTTTAATTTCCTTATCTTTGTTTTTTAGTTCTTCGTAAAGTTTGTTAATCTTTGCCTTTAACAAAATGTTTTCTTTTTTTATTTTTTCAAGCTCTTCATTTAATTTCTTTTCTAAATCTCTGGCTCCGGCTTTATAATCTATTATCACTTTATTTTCTCTTTCCATACTCAGTATCCGTTTCAGTTCTTCTTCTATGGCATCAGAGACAGCCTTACCTTTAATTACTTCCTGCTTTATTTTTCTAGAAGATAAAGAGAGCCCGGTTCTCAAAAGATATTCATCAACTTCTTTTAATTTTTTAGAAAGCGTTTTGAATGCGTTGTAAGCGGCGGAATATGCGTCTCGCATATGAGAATCTAATGATATATCGCTAGTTCCTGATAACGCATTAAATGCCATTTCTCTTTTTACTTCTACGCTCAAAGATTCCTCAGGTATAAAAAGTTCCGCATTAAATTTACTTGCAATTTTTTTAACGGTATCAGGAACAGGTTTAACATCTGCAGCAATTATTACCGGACTTCCATAGCTTTGAATCAACTCTATAACTTCTTCTCTATCTCCAGATCTTTTTGTTCCTAAATATAGTAAATTTCCTTCTATGTCTAAGATTGCAATGCCGAAATTTAGTCCAGGATCTATACCTACAATAATAGGTTTATCTTCTTTCTTCTCCTTTTTAAAAGCGAAGGATATTACCAGGTCATTCTTTATTTCTATACTAACACTTGTTCCTTGCCTGGGTTTTATCAATCCTATTAAACTACTTCTTGGGGTATAGACTGTAAAAATCGCACCATCTATTCCCGCTCCTGATTTTCTATACAAAAGTTCATAATCAAAATTGTTCTTGTCTAAAACATCTTTTATATCATTGGTTATTTGGAGGATAGTAACTCTAACTTTTCTCTTATATCTGTTGTTACTCATTCCTCCAGGTCCATAGCTTCTATTTTTTCTAACAATTATTTTAGTTCTGATCTGTTTTTTAATTAAAGAAGTGCCATAACCTGTATAAGCAAGATATGCTAGATAATAAGCAGTTTTTTGCGGAGTTAAATTAAAAGTTGAAATGCCGGACTTTTTCAAAATGCCTCTAAAATCCTCAAAACCTTCATCATTTAAATTCACTTGAATGAATTCTGTATTTTCGGGGAATAAAGAAATTATCCTTTTTAATTCTCTTACGTTTGGAGCTAATTCAAAAATGTTATCTGTAGCGACTTTTTTAACATTATAGTCCCATGCCAATCTTATTATTTTTTCTAGGCCTCCATTTTCAATTTTAGAAATGAGTTTGCCATCACATATAAGTACAATAGCATATAATTTTTCCATTTGGTTACTAATATCAAAACCAAGTACGCATATATTCGCGTTTGTTTTGCTCATTTTAAACTTTTACCTTATTTGCTTATTTTTAAAAGGTATTTTTCACCAAATAGCAATTATCTATTAATTTTAGAAGCTTAATATTACATTATTAACAACGTAGATTATAAGTTTTTAGCGTATTTCCCACTTAAAAATATTGTTGATTTTTTAAATATTTTTCACATAGTAAAAAATTTCTTCTTTTGCTAAAAATTTACAAATGAAAGCCTAAATTTTAAATCAGTGATTAAGGTTTAAATATTTTTTAGATTTCGATCTCTATTTAAGTTTAGCGATCAGCTTTCCAAGGTAATTAGGTATTACTAAATCTAACTGTTTGCATGATGGTTGACCTGAATTTAAGCTAATAGAGCTTTTAATGCTTAAGAATGATCTCCGACCACTATGTTTTGATGAAATATGTATTCAAAAATAGATGCGGAAAACCTCCTCGCTCTTTAGGGCTAAGAAGAGATCAGCTCAGGATTTTAGTATTTTTATAAAAAATTCCTCGCAATTAAGTTGTGAATTATATTTTTTATTAAAAAAAGTGCAGACATTATAAATATCTCTTTTTAAATAGCTGTTTGCATTTGGATGATTTTTATCAAAATATTGCGGCCAGTCAATGAGTACAGGAATCTCATCAGGTAGTTTTATTATAATGTTATATTCGCTCAGATCGCCGTGCACTATTCCAACTTTGTTATAAGCGATATCGATGACTTCCAATATTTTGAGAAAAACAGTTTCAGGATTTTTCAGCTCTTTTATTTTATACAATTCTACTCCTTCAACATATTTCATAACTACAAGGTTTCTGTTGTATCCAACTACCTCACTTACATACTTAGTATATTTTGAAAGTATGTCTAAAGCCTTATACTCTCTTTGTGCGCTTATTTTTGATTCATCGAACCAGTTTGATGTCCTCTGCTCTAAAACATACGATCTGAGCCTTTCAGTTTTTTTAAAACTCCTCCTTCCAACCATATGAAACTTTAAAGCAAGTCTTAAGTTCCCTGGACCTATTGCTTCATAAATTTCGCTTTCTTTACCAACATTAGTAAGATCTCCTATAGCCGTTACTAGTCCCTTTCTTACAATTGCACTTAGTGAAATCATATTTAATCCAAGATATGTAAGTTTATATCCTACTATACTTCCTATTTGCCTTCTTATTAGCTTCAACGATGAAAGAAGATTTAAAATTGAGTTCATTTTTTCAGAACTAATCCTTGCCTTTTGATGAATATAAGATATTGGAACATATTCGTATTTATGAAGACCACTTTCAATCGCAATCAATATTCTAAACCCTTCATTAGGTATTTTCAAATATAATTCTCCCAATTTCAAAGTTATCACTGAAACATTACCAAATTTCTATAGAATTGTTAATCAAATAGGTTTATATGTTATTTCTGAGTAATAATATTATGGTTTAGGTGATTTCTATTCCAGTTGGAAAAGTTAAAGCTGAGAACATATTGAAAAAATTTCCATATCTTTTGCCATATGACAAAGCTTCTCATGCTAGAGAGCTGATAAGAGAGTATAAAATAAGGGTCCTGGCTGTTGCGAATTCTCCTAATAATCCAAAAATAGTTGGACTAATAAAAAGAGTTAATATCTTAAATATAAGTTCGACAAAGTCAAATCTTCAGGTTAATGATATAATGGAACAGCCTATTGCTATTATTAGAGAAGATGATGAAGTTGATGTCATCCTTAATGCTTTATTAAAAAACAATGAATGGTATGGGATTGTTACAAACAGCAGTGGAGAATATAAAGGTATTGTCGGTCTAGAAGATGTAATTAATTATTATTACAAAAATGAGCCTGAAATCTTTAATGTTGAGGCCTCGGTGCTTTCAAAAAAATTAGAATATCTCTATGAAGATGACGAGATTTCAAAAGCTTGGTACAAAATGCTAGAACATGATTATGCTGGTTTTCCAGTTGTTAAGAGAGATTTAAAAGTTGTAGGATCTTTGACGCAACATGATTTGATAAGCAAAGGCTATACGAGAATCCAACTTGAATCACAGACCTCACCAAGAAAAATACTTGTAAAAGAAGCTATGAACGTGCCGCCTATATGCATCAAACAAAGCGATAAAGTTACAAATGCTGTAGATGAAATGGTAAATAAAAATGTAGGCAGAGTTTTTATTATTGATGATGATGGAAAAATAAAAGGAATAATAGACAGATCAGATATAGCTAGACTAATATTTGAAAAGAAAATTAAAAGTTAAATAGGTGAATTAATTTGGGTTCAAATTATTTTAGAAGCAGGATAGAAGGTTATAGATGGCTTAGGAGCGATGGGAAGCCCAGTTTCAGTACAAGGGTATATAGAGTAGAAAAAGAGCTCGAAAGATTAGCAAAGAAAATCTTGGTTAGCGTAAGTCAAACTTCACCTGTTTTAGATGCAATTGAAAAAATGTATACATTTCAAGAAGAGCAATTGTTAGTGCTACATGGAGAGAGTAATTTTTCAGGTTTAGTGACAAGTGAAAACGTTATTGATTATTTAGGTGGGGGGGAGCTTTATAACATTGTCATGGATAGGCATGGTGGGGAAATCCATAGCGCTTTAAATGAGCAAGTCAAAACGATAATGATAAAGGAATCTCCATTTGTATATATCAATGAAAAGCTTCCTGACGTCATATCATCAATGATTAAAAATAAAACAAGAGCTTTACCCGTCTTATATAAAGATAACACAGTATATGGAATAATTACGCAGAGAGATATTGTAATGCTATTGGCAGAAAAGAGGACCGGAGTCAAAGCAGGTGAAATTTGTTCACCTATCATTTCAGTTAATTCTCTTGATCCTCTTATTGTCGGCATGAAAATGCTTGTTCAGACAAGCTTAGATAGCATATATGTAAAAAATGAGATGGATCAGATAATAGGTACTTTAGATTCAAGTGGAATAGTACAGCTTTTCGGTTCACATGAGGCTTTTAAGTTCGTTAAAAAAGGATACTTAACAGAAGTTAATTCTATACCAATAAAAGATGTTATGCAGTTTAATATTGAGAGAGTTTATAAGCAGGTCGATATGGGTGATGTAATAAGTAAAATGTTCAATAAAAAGCTCAAAACTGTTCTTGTAACAGACGAGAATGATGAAGATATTGGCATGATAACATTTGATGACGCTTTTTTTGTTTTAGCCTTGCCTATTTAATTTTTGCAAAAATATCATTGGGGTTGAAATCTAAATGGTCGTAAAAATAAATGACTATATAAGTTCTCCTGTTATTTCCGTATTACCTTCTGATACCTTGGCATATGCGAGAAACTTAATGCTTAGACACGAAATAAGCCGGCTCCTTGTTATTGATGAGGGCAAGCTTGTAGGAATTCTCACATCATCCGATCTCTTAAAAGCCTTGAGCGTTCCAGAATTTTCTAACGTATCGTGGGATAAAATTTTAGTTAGAGATGTGATGAGTAAAAATGTTATAACCATAAAAATAAACTCTTCAATTTCAGATGCTGCTGCTCTGATGAAAAAATACATGATTGGTTCACTGGCTGTAATAGACAACAATGGAGATGTCGTCGGATTAATTACGAGAACCGATTTAATCAAAGCATACGCTGACAATTACACAAATAATTATACAGTTAAAGATTATATGGACAAAAATCCGCCAACAATATCACCATTTCATCCAATTACTTCAGTATTTGACAAAATTGAGGAAAAGCCATATTACAAGGTAATCATAGTAGACAGCGGAAAGCCGGTCGGAATCATAACTAAGAAAGATATAATATTTCTAAGAAAGGATGTATTTTCTAGGCAGGAAAAATATATAAAAAGAGACGAGCTTCTAGAAAAAGGAAGAACGGGCGGAGTTAGATATTATATCGTCCCTCTTGCAAGCGATATTATGAGTACAAATTTGGTGACTGTTTATCCAGACGAAAAGCTTCCAGAAGCAGCAAAAGTTATGATAAAAAATAAGATAGGAAGCTTAGTTGTTATAAGCGAATCTAATGGCCTTCTCTTAGGGTTGCTGACGAAAAATGAAATAATAGATGCTATAAGTAAGCTTTGAGGTGGGAAAAATGGCATGTGATATAAAAAATTTATTAAATGAGAATGTTAGCTTTCTATTGAGAACAGATTTTCCGACTATTGATAAAAATCAAACACTCACGCAAGCTTTCAAATTAATGGAAAAGTATAGAATTGATAGAGTTGTTGTCACGGAAAACAAAATACCAATAGGTATAATGACAAAAAAAGACGTTCTGAATAAGTTAATGGTAGAAAGGACTAGATTAGTTTCTGCATCAAGATTGCATGTTTCGAGCTTTTATACGCCAAATCTATATCATGTTGATGAAAGATCAACAGTAGCCGATGCTGGAAGAGAAATGAAAGAGAAAAAGATCAGTTCAGTTGCAGTAATGAAGGACGATGCTCTAGTGGGTATCGTAATAAGAATGGACTACTCAAAGCTATTGTCAAGCTGTGAAGAAATTTCATCAAAAAGTTTTGCATCTTCTTTGAAAAAAGTTGTTAGATTTGGAGAAAGAATTACAAGTCTAAGAGAAATATTCCTCAAAGAAGATGTAGTATACCTACCAGTAGTTGACCCAAATAATTATTTAGCAGGGTATATAACAGTCAACAATATTGCTGATGCACTTTTATTTTATCAAAAAGACACAAAAGAATCTCTCAGGAAAGTTGCAAGAAAAGAAATTGTGGTAGAAGAAGTAATGAGTAGACCTCCTTTATTCGTATATTCAAGCGATCCGATTTCAAAAGCATCAAAATTAATAATAGAGCATCAGTCAAGAGGAGTTTCAGTAATTGAGAAAGATTTGCTAATTGGAATAATAGATGATAATGATATATTAAGAAACATAATTTGATTAAAACTGAGATGACTTAAATAACTTAAATTTTTTAGATTTTTTAAATGAAAATATAAAAATTATCAAGGATTCTTATTTTCGAATGGTAGTATTAAAATGGAAAAAAGATTTATTGTCGATTGTATGCTCGGAAATGTTGCTAGGTATTTAAGAATATTAGGATATGATACATTGTATGAAATAGATATATCAGATGATGAAATTATCGAAAAAGCAAAAAAGGAAGATAGAATAATAATTACTAAAGACAATCTTTTATGGAAAAAGGCACTTTCAGACGGAGCAAATGCTTTTCTTGTTAAAAAAAGTTATTCTAATACAAAGGACATTCTATGTGAGTTAAAAAAGAACGGGTTAATATCTTTGAAATTCAGTCCGCATAATAGCAGATGCCCATTATGCAATGGGAAGTTAATGATCAGTATAAATCAACCGCTTCTAAAAATACATAAAAATAGCGAAATGAGAGTTTATTTTGTATGTCAATCATGTGGAAATATATATTGGATCGGAAAACATTTTAAAAATATATTGAAAACTTTGGAGGATGCAGAATATGAAGCAAATAGAACCTGAAGAACTAACATTGGAAGATGGAAGAATTTTGGTGAAAAAAGCTAGAGAAAGCGTAGAGAAAGCATTCATTTATGAAGAAGCCAAAATTAATGATGTACCTGAAAAACTGAGGAGACCAGGAGCGGCTTTTGTTACTATAAATATTATAAAAAACAGGAAAAAAGAGCTAAGAGGATGTATAGGCTATGTAAAGCCCGTATATCCGCTGATTCAAACGGTAATAGAAGTTGCAAGGGAAGCAGCATTTAATGATCCTAGATTTCCACCGCTTCAGAGAAGAGAATATCCATTCACTCACTTTGAAGTTTCTGTTCTCTCTGGTATCAGGGAGCTACCGAGAGACCCTGAGGAAAGATTAAAGAGCATAGTTATGGGAAAAATGGGTTTAATGGTAGTCAGAGGAATATTCTCGGGTCTTCTTTTACCTCAAGTTCCTATTGAAGAAGGATGGGATAAGGAGACTTTTTTAGAATATACATGCTATAAAGCTGGATTAGAGGGATCATGCTGGAAGGATGAAAAAACTGAATTTTATTATTTTGTAGCAAGAGTTTTTGAGGAGAAATATCCATTTGGTGAAATTATTGAGAAAGAACTTTGAATTAAATTTTTGTGATGGATCAAAAATAGGTTACAAATTGCAAACTGAAAGTCTCGCCTTTTGATGTAGCGATAAATATCTAAAAGCTTTTCTAGTTTTGGTTTTTATTGAAGATGAACATAAAAGCGATGTACGCATTGAATAAAAGAGGTTCAGATCTCATATAAGTTCATATTAGTTGATGCATCCCTTCTTGGTTCTGCATATGGCTTAAAGGCTTTCAAGAGCAAGGTATTTGGAGAACATGTTTATGCATGCAACAATATCCTAAAGCATCTGAGGGCTCTATAGATTTTATCGCGAAGCATCCAAAGAAATTCTACAATCTTCTTATCGCTGCTCTCTGGAAGAGCTCTTTTCCCTTCACAGAGCAGCTCAACTCTAGAATTCAAATGCGGAGAGATTTATAAATAGCAAAAAAACATTAACATCAAAATATAAACTTTTATGAAACTCAAAACAGTTTGTCGAGGCATTGCAATCTAAAGCCTCGAATTTTAAGAGGAAGATGAAATATGAATATTTTTAAAGATTTTAATTTCTATTTATGCATAATGATCATCTATGCAGTACAGTGAGAATGTCGAAGAAATATTTAAAGTATAAGAAGATTTCTTCCCTAATTTTAAAGAAAGCCTTTAATTTTGATATTTAAAAAAAAGAAAGTGTATTTATAAAATTTAAGCTTTTTCTGCCTTAATTGCAGAAACAGGACAGCTCCCTGCGGCAGAATTAGCACATTCTTCTAAGCTTTCATCTACTTCTCCTGCTCCTAAATCTCCTCCAACTCTAAACTTTTCAACAATTGAACTCTTGCCGTCGTTAGGATTAAGCTCAAATACGTCAGGACAAAGGTTTGCACATACTCCACAACCAATGCATGTGTTTCTATCAATTGTTATTTTTACTTTTGCCATTCTATAACACCTACTATTATTTAGATGTTTAACGATATAAAATAATATTATCAATAAATATTAATTTTTCTTTTGACTATCCAATAAATTTCCAGAAATTATTTCTGTAGTTTTATCAACTCTACTTAAGAATATTGCGATATTTTTTCACAATTAGTAAACTGTTATGTTTATAAAAAACCTATAGGGGAATGAAGACTTTTATTATAAGGAGCATACCTATAATTGAGAGCACAGCATTTAATAAGTTATTATCTGTACGAACTAACTTTAAACCAATACTTTTATTTGATAGAGGCCAAAATAGATATACTCCCATTTTTGTAAGCATATCAAGAATTAAATGAAGCCCATATGAAATTACTGCTGAAAGGTATATAAGTATTTCCGATTCTGATGTTAGCTGGTAATCAATCAGATAATTGTAGCTTAAAACTACTGCTATAGCAGGAATCAGTAAGAGTGCAAATATATTGTGGAATAATTTTCTATGATTATTTTTTAAGTCTAGGTCGGGGAATATTGAAAAAATCACAATGAACAATATTGAAATTTGGGAAATTTGACCAAAAAGGGAAATGATATATAGCGATAGACCTGTTCCAAAAAGAAGATGAGTCTTTTTTTGCATAGCATTAACCTTTTATCATTTCAAGCTCATCTTTAATTCTTTCGAACTCTTCTCTTTTATCCTTTCCTGAGGAGATCCATTGGGATGAAATCTCCAGATCTTTCCCTATCTTTTTCCCAGAATGTTCATCTATCTTAACTAAAGCAGGGATCTTAGTAAACTCTCCTAGCAATACAGCTTCTCCGGTTCTTAAACCTGGAAGCAACTCTAAAAGCTCACTACTCATTTGTTCGGTAGCTCTTTGAATATACTGAAGATCATTTGGCTCAATAATCTTCAAAATGATTCTGTTATTGGTTTGGCTTAATGAGTTCTCATCTATATTTTTAGGCCTTTGGCTAACCAAACATATTCCCACGCCGAACTTTCTCCCCTCTCTAGCTATCTTTCCTATAATATCTTTAGTTAGCGTCTCCTCATCTTTGGGAACTAAAATATGCGCTTCTTCAACTATTATAAGTATCGGCGAGGGATAACCTTCTCTCCTAGTAGTAACATATTTTTTCCTTTCTTCCAAAAGCCTTCTTGTATAATAAGATACAATAACATCGCTTCCGTTTTCATCTACTCCAGAAAGATCCACAATGTTTAGCTCATTCGGTTTGATTGCAATTTTTACCTCTTCCGGAGCATCTGGTGTTAATACAGCCGAATAGTTTGATTCTAAGTCTTCTAACTTGTTTATAACATTTAATATTTCATCATCCTTAAACCCACCTAAGATTCCTTTGTCCGCTGTTGTATTATTTTTCTTTTTTAGCTTCTTTTCTAATTCGCTTTTTAAAACCTCAAGGATCTTGTTCAAAAACTCTCTTTTATATTCTATTGTATTAGGATCGCTTGGTTTATAATTATCTTTTATGTACTTATATACCCTTCTCAGAATGCTCTGTTGTTTTATAGCATCGTCCCTTATTCTAGCTAACCTGAAAAGCTCAAATATAGATAATGAAAATGGGTTGATTTTCGGAGGGACAATATTCTGTTTGTCTTTACATATATCAGATGATGCGTATTCTCCATGGATATCAAATATTAGCACAGTCCCATTTAGTCCACAAGTAATTCTCTCAGTGAGTATACTAACGCTATTTGATTTTCCCGCGCCCGTAACAGCCAAAATTGCAAGGTGTCTAGATACTATAGGATCAACTTTTACAAAAACAGGGACATTTGGATGGTTAGAAAGAACGCCAATTCTTACGTATCCTATTTTCCTATAAGGATCATAGCAATAATCATCATAGCAATTATCAACATTAGGAGAAAAGATCTTTGTCAGGATTTTATCCGATGCTCTATAAACTGGATATGAAGATTTTGGGGGGGTTTTTGGGGCTTCAGAGATCCCCCTTTCAAGCAACGGTTTAAGTTTGGTAATTATCTTAACCGAACCTCTCGAATATTCTCTAACAGATATAGCTTCCATGTAATTTTTGAAAACATTTATATTTGTTATATCTTCAGGTACGTATGGATTCCCCGCGTAAGACCTGTCCACCATTCCAAGCAGATAATCTTCATCATGCTTTATAAAAACATACTCACCTACTCTTGGTGGGGAATTTGAGAGAAAGGTGATCCTAAATGGAGTGCTTTCTCCAATCACATATCCGAGGATTTCCTGACTTTCTATATCTATTTCGATTTCTTCTTTACTCATATCTTACCACTCTTTTTATTCAATTGAATGAAAATCATAAAATTTCAATCTCTTCCCTACCGGTAGGCTCTTCGCCCAACCCCAAAGCATCAACTATGACTTCGACAGTATTTAAATATATATGAGCTTCTTGATGCGCAAGCGACAGAACATAAGGATAACCGCTTACCGATATACTGCTTATCTGCAGTAGCTTTTCATAATAAAACTTATTCGGATCACTTATGGATTCAGCTTTAAATTTCGGCAATAGCAACTCAACCTTTAGCACCGGGCCGAAGTTCTCAAGTCTTGCATATCCTGTAAGCAAATATACTTCATCCATCAAATCGCTTACTCCGCAGAAAGAGGTCTTCGATTCTTCAACTACCTTGCTTAACGGCAAAGGACTTCTGGTTATGAATCCCGCGACCTTCGTTTTCATAGAAATAATATATTGATCTGAAAGACTGGAGTTGAAAAAGTCATTACTTCTTCCTGTTTTAGTAACAAAAAATAACTCTTTGCCTTTTGTTATTTCCTTTAAAATTTCAGAAATATAGTAAAACTTTTCGCCGAGCTCCAATTTAAAAGCTAATTCATTTAAATCGCTTTTCTTTTCCTTTTCATATATTTCTTCTATTAAGGATTTAATTCCCATGCTTGTAAATTCATCATTAAAGCTTTTATTGACAATTTTACCTATGTCTTCGCAACTATATTCGCTCAAGCCGTTAAGAATTCTAGGTCTTATATGAGTTGGCCTTGAAATTAGAGATTCTGCACTCCCATCTTCAAGAGTAAAGTAATTATTTTTAAGAGAATCTAGTATTGCTCTAAGCTCCGTTACCTGCCTATAAACTGTAATCCTATCTTGCAAGCTTCCTGGAGGTATTAACATATCAATGTCGGCAATTTTATATGTAGACCCTCTAACATATTCGTTCTTTTCCTCATTAAGATGAAGCCTTATAGCGTATGTTTTGATAAAATAAAGATCAAAGCCGAGAAAAGATTTTGGAAGCGAGCCTCCGTCAATTCCTGCGATTTTTGTTGGTCTGTATAAGTCTTCTCGCTTGGTATTTGAAAAGTCCTGAACTTCGTTGAATTGCTTAATGATATCTTTATCATACATGTCTATAAATTTCTTCAATTTGCTGATAATTAAATCTCTCTTACGTATAGCTGCTTCAAATAAATCCTCATGAAATGCCATTACTCTAACACCTCACTAACAAAGGATCCTTTTCCAGGTATTTTTTTGACTTCATATATTGCATCACCTGCTTCCTTTAGTTGTTCGTCATGGGTTACTATTATAAGCTGAGGAACTCCCTCTCCTCTTTCACCTAAAGTCCTAAAGACTTCAACAAGGTCTCTCACCCTTTCATCATCTAAATGTGTTGTAGGCTCATCTAAAATAAGAAAGTCGAATACTTCTTCTCCAGCTATCATCTTCTGAATGACTTTTTGCATTGCTAGAACAAAAGCTATAGCAACAGCAACACTCTCTCCGCCGCTCGCCTGAGAAAGAAGAACACTTCTTGCGCTGTTTTTATCAATTAGCTCTATATTCAGGTTTTCATCTATATCAACTTCTGTATACGTTAAATCGAGCTTACTTAAAGTATTGGACATTTCGTTGCTTAAAATGGCAATCGCTTCATTCCTGAGCCACTTTGGTATATTTTCCTTATCATATAGCTCTCTAACTTTAAGCAACACATTTAACTTATATATTGCATCATCTATTTGCCTCAATCCACTTTCGTAGCTCTTTATTTTTTCTTCATATTCAGCTAACTCTTTTTTCAACGTATCTATACTTATTACTAGCTCTCCGTTCTCCCTTTGCTTATTCTGTATATCTTTTTCAACTGCATCGATCTCGCTTCTAACTTTTTTAAGTTCTTCTTCCACACTTCTTAGGCTCTCGATTTTTTTATCAAGCTCTTCTATTTCCAACTTAAGGGAATTAAACTCATTTTTAATGTTTTCCATATCCTTTTTCTTTGAATCTAGCAAACTCTCTGAGTTACTAATTTCTTGAAGTATTTTTTTATACTTGTTATATGCTTCAATGCTAATCTCAATATTGCCATCATTTGTCTTAGAAAGATATTCTTCTCCTAACTTTTCATATTCTTTTACAATTTTTTCTAATAACTCTATGTTTTCTGCACTGATTTGCTCAAATTCTAGCATCTTGCCTATGCTGATAAGATTCCTCTTGCAACTTTCAGAATTTCTATAAGCGTTTTCTATTTTTTTCATTATTTCTAAAGTTGACTCATTTTCTGAAATTTTTCTCTCAATTTCTTCAATTTCGCTATTAATTTTTTCTATATCTTCTTCTTTTAAGACATCTGCTTCATGTTGCAAAAAGCTGAGATATTTCATAAGAGGGCTATTTTTGCTTTCATATGCTTTTTCGTATGTTGACTTTAAATCTTTCAGCTCATTTTCAAGTCGCTTTTTTTCATTTATATTGTTATTTATAGCTTCTTCAAATTTATGTATCAGCTCAACCTTGTGTTCCTCATTCAGCTCTCTGCCACATAAGGGACATCTCCCTTCAGCTCTTTTTATTTCATTTATATATTCTTTGAACGTTTTTAATGAACTTTCAATGAAGCTAATCTTTCTTTGCAGGTCTTCAATTTTAGCTTTAAACTGGTCTTTCAGTTCTACAATCTTCGTTTCTAAATCTTTGCCCTTTAGCGTATCAGCTTCATTAGAATCTAACATATTTAAATATTTTTTAGCTTCGTTTTCATATTTCTCCAAGTCAGCTTTTATTTTCTCTATTTGTTCTCTTTTGCTCACTAGCATAGCTCTATTTCGTTCAAGCTCTTTCTCTTCCCTTTCTAACTGTTTTATATTTTCCTGTACTGACTTCAAATCGTTTAACGAAGCTGAATAATCTTTGTAGTTATTATATATTTCCTTTATATATTCCAAACAGTTTTTTGCCTCGTTATACAAAAGCAGATATCTGATTGCCTGAACCTTATTTATTATATCATCTTTCTTGGAGGTTTTTTCTTCAAGCTCTTTCAGACGAGCCTCGTTTTCCTCTAATTTGTTTTTTAAAAGTTTAAACCTTGCCTCCTTTTCATCACGTTTGCTTCTTGCCTGCTCTAACTCTTTTGACTTCGATAGTAAATTTTCCATCGTAGCATTAAGTTCCTTTTCTTTTTCCTCCATCATCTTTAATTCTCTTTCAACTATAGCTCTTTCTTTCTCAAGACTCTCCAGCTCAACTTTTTTCTTTTCATAATCATTTTTTAACTCACTGAGCTTTTTCCCCAATAGTTTTTTACTTCCGCATAAATTTGAAAGACTGTTATCATTTACTTTGTATGTAAAGCTACTTATAAGATCACTAATGTTTTCTAGCCTTATGCTAAATTCGCCCAGCTTTTTATTTGCTTTTTCAAAGGAAGATAAACCAAGCGGGATGTCTATAAAGTCCAACTTTGAAGCAGAATTTGACTGAAGGGCATTTGCCCTATTTATTAGCTCTCCTTGTCCTATTATAGAAAGTCTTATTATGCTCTTAAAGAAATCCTTTTCTTTTGAGTTCTCATCGGAAAGTAGTAGCTCTCTGATTTTCTCGTTTACTCCATTTGCGCCTCTTGCTATTAATTTAAATCTTTTTTCCTCATCACAGCAGTAGCATATCCTGAGCTCATCCTCAGCCTCTCCTGTTTCCTTTCTTCTCCTCAGTATTTTTATTACAGTATTATCCCGGTCCTTCAGCTCTAGCTCAACTTCAAAATATTTCTTTTTACTGTCCTTTGTTCTAGCCTGCTCTATAGTACCTCTAAGAAGCTCACCTGTTAGCGCAAAATGTATCGCTTCTACTATACTTGATTTTCCTGCTCCGTTCTCTCCAACAAGCACAGTAATGCCTTTACCAAAATTTAAAGTAGTCCTCTCACTGTAATTACGAAAGTTTTCTAATGTAACAGAAGATAAAATCAGTCCGCTAAGCTTAGGCTCCATTATCTTACCTCACATAGCTGAGTAAACCGTTCTTATTTTCTCCCTCTTGCTTTGTCAAAAATTGAGAAACACCTTCAATGCACGGGGAGCCAGAAATCTTCTTTATAGTTGGATTTTGAAATAATGAATTTAATATTTCATTGCATTCTTTTTCAAAATCTTTGCTCTCAATAGCACATTCTTTTAGCTCTAGTAGCAATAAAGCTAAATTTTTATCTCCTAACCTGCTTGTTATAATATCAACAGATTCACTTTCTTTCCTCACTCTTTCATTATTTAAAAATAAGTCTTTTGCTTCTTTTTCTCTAATTTCTATCTCCAGTTCGTATACCTTTTCTTTATTTATACTTGAACGAATCGCGATTCTAGCCTCTCTTTTCTTTCCTCTATCTACCTTCAGCTCTATTTTAATATATGGACTTTTGCTAAAATTTCCACTAAGGTATCTTTTTACTTCTTCTATCAATAGCTTTACATCCTCTCCTCTGAAAAGCTCCATAGGTCTTATATTTAAGTTCACTTTTTGAACGTTCGGCACATCTTCCGAGAAATCCACTATGTAAAATCCCTTGCCATTTTTCTTCCAGTCATTTATCTCATTTACATTAAGTATCTCTATACTACTAGGGTAAGCTAATATTCCTCTCTTTACTTTCTCTATTATCCTAAAATGAAGGTGACCTAGAGCATAATAATTGATATAATCTGGAAGCTCGGAGAGGGAATAGCCTTCTTCAAAAGGGAAAAGCTCAGAAATTGGAAAGTGACCTATTAAAATACTTTTTCCGCCATTTTCCTTTGCATTTTTTTCAATTTTCTTAAATATATTGAGATAATCTTCTCTTCTTCTAACAGCTTTTGGCACAAATGGAAACGAATATAAAAATATCTTTTCTCCGCTTTCTTCTATTATGTAAGCGGGATTTCCATCTAAGTTAATTTCTAAGTTTAAAAAACTGCCGCCGATGTAGGTGGAAATTGTATCAAGTGGATTTCCTTTTTTAGATGCCTTGGGGGTATCATGATCCCCTCTTACAGCAAAAACTCTTCCTCCTGAATCATAAAAATCTTTCATTATTTCATGAAATCTTTTTAATATAATGTTTTCAGGTCTATCTCGGTCGAAAACATCTCCGGCAATAATGAGAAATTTTAAATGCTCTTTTTTTAGTATATCTATCATTTCTCTTAAAGAACTTTCAATGTCTTCTGCTCTTCTAGCATGCCCAAAGTGAAGATCTGCAGCATGTGCTATTAAAACCATGAAATTCACCGCCCAATAATATAAAAACATAAAATATTTTATGTGAAAATCACAATTTTAAAAGTGATTTCAATATTCTGGATAGTCATCGGGAACTCTTGCTCTAAAATATATTTTAGTCTCCGGATTTTGAAATAAGCCCATCTTTATTCCTCTTTTTTTATTAGGAGATAACTTCCACACTTTTATTGGTACTAATTCATATTCTTTACCAGTGATACGATCTTTAACTTTAACAGGTCTTTTTTCCATAATAATCACTCTAAATTTTAGCTTTTACATTTATTAAATAAATAAAAAATCGTAGATTTTAACTTTTCCAATTGAAAAGTAAGCATCATTTTTAAGCATAAAAAATGAGTAAGGTTTCATCGAAAAATTTTACCAATTTGCGACAAATACTGAAAAACTTTATGACTGATGATTTATTATTTTATAAAAAATAAATGTCAGGTTGCGAACAATAATGAAAAAGTCTTTAGTAGCAATATTATTAACAGTTTTCTTTTTGAACTTAGCTTTTTATATATGCACAAACAGTGAAGACAGTCCCTCAGCTATACCTTCTACGATACAATATAATATATACATATTTCCAAATGCTTCTAGCTTTAATACTGGTAATTATTCTGCTGAACTTTCAATTTTTATCTCTTTAGAAAAAATTGGAGACAATATTTCAATAACTTCGCTTTCCTTTGAAAATGAAACATTAAAAAGCTATTTGTGTATCGATAATGATACTATAGAAGATATGATTATTTCCCCATCCATAGGACATTTTTATGTCCCCCCTTATTTATTAAACCAATTTAGCTATGAAAGAAGCGGTTCATACAATGGTTGGAAGTTTAACTTTATTGATGAAGAACCTTTTTATATTTCAAATAATGAATTTGTAGATGGATATAGATTTTTACTAAATTTTGGTGAAGGTTCAAAAAGCATAATATATGATAAATACACGGGAATCCTCCTTTCAGAAAGTTTCTATGTTGAAGAAGTAAATTGCAACAGTTACTACTTCCTTGTGGATATTGCCAGCTTTAGTAATCCAAGCTTAATCAATTACACGCAAATTTCTGATGAAAATGAAAGGATATTTCAAGGCATTTCAATTTTAATAATTTGTTTGGCAGGAATATCTTTGTACAAGAGAAAAGATATCATGTTTTCAGTTTAACAAAAAATATAAGATGTTTCTATTTATAAGATATTTAGAATGTGGAGAGTTTAGAAAAATATAAAAACTTTTGAAATATATTTCATAATTAATACAAATTTAAGGAGGATTGACTGGATACACGAACAATGACAGGAAAATTTGGAATATTTTGTTTAAATTCAAAGACGTAAGAGAAGCTGAAAAAGCAGAAGCTGTAGTATCAATTATTATAAATGTTGCATTATGGGTGATAAGGCTAATAGCAGGAATCTTGTTGAACAGTATTGCATTGATCACAGATGCGTGGCATGGACTTAGCGATGCATTGACTTCGCTTGGAGTTTTGATTTTTTCAAAAATAGCATCAAAGCCTCCTGACAAAGAACATCCTTTCGGACACGGTAGAGCAGCTGACTTAGGCTCATTTCTTATAGGAATAATGCTTTTTATAATTGGTTTCTATTTTTTATATGACGGTATTCAGGGACTGATGACTGAAAGAGAAATTGTATATTCATATCTTGGCCTAAGTCTAATTGTTACGGTAATAACGATATTTATAAAGATTTTCAACTACCTCTATGCACAGAAGCTTGGCAAAGATTATAATTCGAACCTTTGCAAAACCGATGCTCTTCATTACAAGCTAGACGCCCTCGTAACAGCTGTAGTAGTTGTAGGCTTAAGCATGTACTATTTCTTCAATATTCCCAAGATGGATTCGATACTCACTATTTTTGTCTCATTATTGATTATTTACGAAGGAGGGGAAACTGTTTATGGAATTGCAAATATTCTTATGGACAAAAACTTTGAAGATATTTCAGAAGAAATAAAGAGCATTTTAAAAGAATTTAAAGATATTGAGAAAATAAGTGATATTAGAGTGAGGAGCATCGGTAGCTACTATTACGTAGAGTTGAACATTAGCTTAAAAAAGGACATGAAGCTATCACGTGCTCATGAAATAAGCGATAAAGTTGAAGATGAGCTGAAAAAGAGAATCCCACAGATTTTAGAAGTACATATTCATGAAGAACCTTTGTGAGTTTCTTCGATCTAAATTACATGATTTTTCATTTTTCGAAACTACACTGTCAGACCTGCGCGGGTCTATCATCGCCGAAGCTCATGCCTTTCGAGCCACATCATCCAGATAAAAATATTTTAAAATATAATAAAAAAGCTATTGATGATTTTGATTTAAATAGAAGAAAAGATATTTATAAATAACGCCTATGGCTAAAATAAAAAAAGAGGTTAAACAAATGTCGCAATTGTCATCTATAGAGGAAAAATTCGCTCTATTACTTGTTGATTATTGCATAGGCGTTAAGAGGCTAAGCGAAATACAGGTTTCCGGCACAATAAATGCGATGCCGTTAATAAATGAGCTTTTTAAAAAAATTGTTGACAGAGGGGGATACCCGAGGATAGTAATTACAAACGAAGAACTTTCAGAGTATTTCTACAGATATGCAAGCAAAGAGCTTTTAGAATATGTCTCACCAATTGATAAATATGTTATGGAAAATATCAACGGACTTATCAGAATTCTCGCCCCATCTCATTCTAAGCATCTCATAGGAGTTGACCCGGAGAGGATAAAAATTGCAACGCTCGCTGGGAAGGTAATCTCCGACATAATGCTCAAAAGAGACGCAATGGGAACATTGAAGTGGACGATTACAGTATATCCTACAAATGCAATGGCTCAAGAAGCTGGCTTTTCTCCAATTGAATGGAAAAACTTTGTATACTCTGCCCTTAAGTTATACTCTTCTGATCCTATAGAAGAGTGGAAGAAGCAAGCATTAATGCAGGAAAAAATTACAAAACTATTAAACAAAGTTGATGAGCTTCTTGTTCTTTCAGATGATACTGAGCTTTTTATGAAGTTTGCAGGAAGGACATGGATTAGCGATGATGGAAAAAACAACATGCCGGGTGGCGAAGTATTTAGCGCTCCTATAGAAGATTCAATAGAAGGGTATATAACATTCACTTATCCTGCGATCTGGAGAGGAGTTGAAGTTGAAAACGTAAAATTGAAATTCAAGTCTGGAACTGTAATTGAGGCGAATGCCAGTAAAGGAGAGGATTTTCTGAAAAAGATGATTTCAACCGACGAGGGATCGAAGAGAGTAGGAGAGTTTGCGTTTGGACTCAACTACGATATAACGAGGTTTACAAAGGAAATATTATTCGATGAGAAGATTGGAGGAACGATACACATGGCTCTCGGTGCAGCTTATCTCCAGACTGGAGGTAAGAACACTTCATCTATCCATTGGGACATAGTAAAGGATATGAGAAAAGGCATAATAAAAGCGGACAAAGAAAAGATTTATGAAAATGGAAGATTTATTGAGTCAGTAATTTAAAGCAACAATTAAGATTTGTAAAAGTATGGAATATTTTTAACCTATATTTTTTAATTAATTTTAGATGATTGCCTTGTTGAAAGGATTGAAAACTATATGTCCATCTAATAACGAAGAATACGATGGAATTGTGTTATCAGATAGTAGATGCGATTCTCCTTTAATGATTGAAATTGGGGGTGCCGAATGGAAGGTTCTTCACGATGTTCCAAGCATATGGAGATATAGCAATCTCATGCCTAAATTTAGTGAAACTGTCACTAGAGGGGAAGGTTTTACACCGCTTAGAAGGTGGTCAGAAAAAGATATCTACTTAAAGCTAGAAGGATTCAATCCTACTGGAACTTATATGGATCGAGGGTCATCTGTATTGGCCAGCTTTTTCAAAACTTATAAGCCAAACGATTCTGCTATTATAAGATACTCTAAAGATTTTGCTATATCTGCTGCAACTTATCTAACACCTTCTCACAGAACAAAAGTAGTTATCGAAGACCCTCTTAAAGCAGATCCTGAAGAGCTTACATCGCTAGTGTATTTAAATGCAGAACTGTGCACAGAAAGATACAGAGAGGCTATAAGCTATGACAATCCGCTAACCATTGAAGGGCTGAAAACAATCATTTTTGAAATAGTAGAAAGGGGGATAACCGAGGGAAAAATTCTCGTGCCAAGTGAATCGGGAGTCCTTGCTTTATCTATATGGAAAGGGATAAAGGATTTAGAGAAAGCAAACTTTGAAACGAATTTTAAGATCATTGCAGCAGTCCTTGAAGATAACTATCCTTCCTATCTAAAAAATATTGAAGGAATTCAAATTGAAAAGATCAAACTAAATGAGCTTATAGACAATTTTATTGAACTCACCAGAAAAGGAGTAAAAGTAAAGTTAGTATCTGCACTAGGCGTAGCTTTAGCTATGAAGCTTGGAGAAGGTATAGTAATAGTAACAGGAGAGTCTAAAGGAGTAAACCTGAGAGGTTCCCAAAGCTTTTGGAATGATATTAAAAAAGATATAGCAAAAGCTTTGGAAGGTAAAAAAGGGATGACCGCTTATGAGATCTGGAGGGAGCTTAAGGAAAAATACACTCTTCGTGGGATCTATAAAGCTTTAAAAAGTTTAGAAGCTGAAGGAATTGTTATTTCGTTTTTTGAAATGAGAAAAAATAAAAAAGTCAGGAAATATTCGTTGTTTCCTTCATAATCATAATAAAAATTTTTCATCAAATAAATCAGTGCTAAGTAATATTGATAATGTACAAATAAAGAAATCAATAGCTTTCTAATAAAAAGCGGTTATATTTTTCGTCAAACATTTATAGCTTACTTTATAAAATGGTATATATAAAGCAGAGAATTTAAAGCTATAAGGCTAAAACTATGGAAGAAAATGAAATAAAAATAAAATTCGAACCGATTCTCATATTCAGAGGAGAAAGCATTCTTGATAGTAACGGAGCAGATATACTCAAAGCTATCGAAAGAGAAGAATCTATGATCTCTGTATCAAAAAAACTCGGTATCCCATACTCTAGAGTCTGGGAGCTTATAGTTAGAATAGAGAGAGTAACTGGTAAAAAAGTAGTAATAACCCAAAAAGGAGGGAAAAGAGGAGGGAAAACAAAGCTAACAGATTTCGGAAAGAAGCTTGTTTCTATGTACGAGAGTGCTCTTGCATATATCAACAAAAATATAGGACCTTTATCCCAATATAATTCAATATCTATAAATTCTCAGCTAACTATGGCAAGAAGTAGCGACTATATAATGGACATTGTAGTTAATAATGCCATTAAAAAAGGTTGTAAAATAGATGATCTGATAATAGGATCTGGTCTCTCCCTTGCAATGCTTGCATTAGAAAAAGCTGATATCGCATGCATGCATCTCTATGATCCCATTACCGATGATTACAACAAGTCTTTCATTGAAAGATTCTGGTTAAAAGATAGAGTAGAAAAAATAATTTCATTTAAGAGAGAGCTGGTTTTTGCATATAGACGTGACCTTCCTCATATGGAACTCAAAGACATAATACATAAGTTACTAAATGGAGAATTAAAATTAATTAACAGAAATAGAGGTTCAGGAACGAGAGATCTTCTTGATTTATTACTAAAGGAAGAGGCGAAGCATCTAAACAAGGAAGTTGAGAAAGTTGTAGGTTATGAAAGCGAATATCAAACCGATGATGAAATTATAAAAATGATTTCTAGTGGAAAAGGTGATATAGGTTTAACTTTGAGATATTTAGCAGAAAAGCATAACTTAAAATACACACACGTTAAATGGGAGACATATGAATGCTTTTCTCTGAAAAATATTGCAAATAAAGAAGAAGTTTCGAAACTTAAAGATATATATGAGAATACTGTTAAAAGCTACAAAGACAATATTATAGGGTATATTTTTGAATAATATCGTTTTGTTTAATTAAAAACATTTAAACATTATACAAAAGTATTTTTTTGTTAGTAATCCTTCTATCTGAAGAGAAAATATTTTGCTATGTAATTATATGTAATTACTTGAAAAATACCAGCATTATTATAAAAAGTATATATTTAAAAATGAAAAAAGTTTTAATTCCTATTAATAAAAAATAATTTTTTGCTCTTAAGCGGGCCCGTCGTCTAGCTGGTTAGGACGCCGCCCTTACAAGGCGGAGGTCCTGGGTTCGACTCCCAGCGGGCCCACTTCTCCTCTATATTATCGTGGGAAGCTATATAGAGGGGCTTCTTCCTCTCATTGCCAAGATAAATTCCTTAATATGCAGATAGTATTTGCCCTTAACTTTTTGTGCGAGATAAAACGAGCTATTACCTATTGAGTTATTACCCTCGCATGGATTTATGCGGGATCTTGAGTATATAAATATATGATATAATGCTACTATACTGTTTGTTTTTAGCTTTGCTCTCAAGCATTGGGTAATAACAACCCCTTCATCCGATCAAAATTCTCCTGTCATCATCTTCTTCTAATTGCCTATCAACTTCATTTCTTTAAATGCTCTATTGATCTCATTGTAGGCTGTGCGTTCCTCTATACCTTCACTAAGCTCAAATAGCTTCAAAATATTTTTAAAAGATTTAAAATTTAAATATTTCAATCATATGCACGTCTTGTCTTTTCATCGGTTACTACGAGCTTTATCATTTCTTGCCATTCAGGAGAATTCCATGAACCTAGCTTCTGATGAACGGTATAATATTTTTCTGGAATAGGATGTGTTCCTATTACTACTTTCATGTTATACTTTTCTTCGATATACTTTTTAAAATATTGAATATATGGACATGGAGGATAACCTACAACCATCCCAGTAGCAAAATGAATTACTGTTGCTCCATTCTTTTTCATTTCCTCCGGAGCATATTCAATGTTCCCACCTGGACAGCCTCCACAGGTTGTGTACCCCACAACTTCGACTTCTTTGTCCTTGTAAATACTAAATCCTCCTACTCTTTCTCTAAGAGCCCTAAAGCACTTTCCTCCTGCACAGTTTTTATATCTATCACATATTATAATTCCAATCTTGACTTTTTCTTCCATCTATTATCACTAGCAATTTATTGCTTTAAAAAATCTTATTATTAAATTTTATTAATAATTTAGATCATACAAAAATTTTTATATAGTTTTTTCCAAAATTTCAAACACTGTCTTATAAAATGCTAAAAACTAAAAACTTTTATTAATCCTAAGAAAAATTTAATATAAAATAGAGGGCCCGTAGCTCAGCCCGGTCAGAGCGCCCGGCTCATAACCGGGTGGTCGAGGGTTCAAATCCCTCCGGGCCCATTTACCTTTTACTCTTCGATATGAATGCTCAAGCTTTTCTTCAAAAAATGTCTACTTTCCATGTCTATAAGAAAATACTTTGTATCGTCAATAAGCCTTCTCGCAGTATCAACCTTATGCCTTAATCCAGGCACTAGTGCATCAGGATAATCCATATTACTCAGCTGGAAAAATACTTCTTCCATAATTTCAAACAGCTTCCATGCGTTTTCGAAGTCCTCTTTTCTAATCATATCAATAATGACCCTTCTAATCTCACCAATTACATCTCCAAGCCCGAGGAGGTAAGGGACAGGGGATATATTCATTTCTTTATAACTAATAATGTTATTTTCGTTCATAATATGAAAAAGCAGGATGGCTTCGGCATATTCCGTTAACATGTTGTAGGCTATACCAGAGTAATACAGCTCGGGAAAATTCTTGAGTTCCGAAAGAAAAACTTCTACTAGCTCCTTCATTTTGTTTATGTTTTCTTCAGCACCTTTAAAGTCTCCTTTTTCGATTAATACTATAGCATTGCCTGATAATCTTATGACATCTCTTGAAATGACTATTAGCTTCTCCCTTTCCATGTCTCTTTCATCCAAATAGCCTCTTATTTCACTAATTATTTCTTTAAGCTTTTCTTTCAATATTCATTACCTATTCCCTTTTGAATAGGTAGTAGCTTATAAAGCTTGCGAACTGAGCACTTGATATATACATATGCAAAAAAAGAAAATATTATAGATGTGCTTATCTCTATAAAAAACTTTCTACTTTTTAATTATAAAATATGATTTATTACAATATTTCTTCTTATAAGAAGCTATTCTCTTTCAAATTTATCACAAATTTTTGAAAGATTTTTTAATTAACCACATTCTGATTTCTTCTATTTGGGTATAAAAATGTCTCCTAGTGTTCTTTTAGTTAGTGGTAATGAAATTGAAAATCTTATGGACTTGAATCTTGTTTCAAAAGCAATAGAAGATGCCCTCATTAAGTTTTCAAAAAGAGAGACTCTCACACCTGAAAGAACTGTGATGAGGATAAAGGGTAACTGGTGGGCTGTGATGCAGTCTTACATACCTTCGGAAGGCATTGGGGTAAAGGTTGTAAGCCAAATACCTGAAAACTTCTCAAGAGGATTGCCAACTATACAAGCAGTTACACTTTTATTTAATGAAAGCAATGGAGAACTAATTGGAATTTTTGACGGAAATATCTTAACAGCTTTAAGAACGGGTGCGGCAAGCGCTATATCAATAAAATACTTAGCCCCAAAAAACACTGGACCAATAGGGATAATAGGAACCGGATATCAGGCGAAATATCAGCTTAAGTTTTCATCTCTTTTTTACAAAACTAGAGAATTAATGATTTTTGATATAAATAAAAACAGAGAAAATGAATTCAAAACCTGGGCCGAAAGCTTAGGATATGTAGTTAGTTCAGCAAATAGCATAGAAGAGCTTGTAAAATCCTCTAAAGTTGTCATTGAAGCCACAACAACAAAAACTCCTATTATCCTGGGTGAATGGTTAGACGATGATAAACATATAATAAGCATTGGTGCTCATTCATTAGAGGAAAGGGCTTTAGATGATGAAGCTATAAAAAAGATTGGAAAAATTGTCGTTGATTCAAGAAACGCGACCTTAAATGAAGCTGGAGATATTGCCGAACCAGTCAAAAAAGGCATTTTAGATTTTGAAGACATTACTGAAATAGGTGAAATAGCTGCCGGAAAGAAAAAGGGAAGAGAAGGAAATGAGATAACTCTATTCAAATCTGTTGGTTTAGCAGTAGAAGATGTTGCAGTAACACTGCTTGCATACAATATTGCAAAAAGTAAAGGTTTAGGAAAAGAAATAATTTTTTAATCTAATTTCCATGAATCTAAATATTCTTTTTGCTTGGGAGTGAGTTCATCTATTTCTATGCCCATAGATTTAAGCTTTAGCATAGCAATGTTTTGATCTATATCTAGCGGAACCTTGTAAACTTTCGGTTCAAGCCTAGGCTCAGTCCATACCTTCTTTGCAATTAATGCTTGATTTGCAAAGCTCATATCCATTACTTCGCTAGGATGCCCCTCAGCTGCTACTAAATTTAAAAGCCTTCCTTCAGCCAACAGATACAGAACTTTCCCGTTTTTCATCTTATATTCTTTCATATATCTTCTAAGCTCTCTGGATGATATGCTATTTTCTTCTAGATCTTTTACGCTAACTTCCACATTGAAGTGCCCGCTATTTGCCAAGATAGCACCATCTTTCATTTTTTCCATATATTTCCAAGTGATTACATCTTTGTCTCCTGTTGCCGTTATGAACACGTCGCCGATTTTTGCAGCTTCCTCCATTTTCATAACTCTATACCCATCCATTACAGCTTCTAAAGCTTTCACAGGATCTACTTCGGTAATAATTACTTCAGCCCCCATGCCCCTTGCCCTAGTAGCTATTCCCCTTCCAACCCATCCGTACCCTGCAACGACTATCGTTTTTCCAGATATAAGAATGTTCGTAGCTCTAAGCAATCCATCAATTGTGCTTTGACCTGTTCCATATCTGTTATCAAACATCTGCTTTGTCATAGCATCATTTACCGCAAAAACAGGGTAACCTAGCTTCTTTTCTTTCTCTAACGCTCTTAATCTTACGACACCAGTGGTAGTTTCTTCGGCTCCTCCCTTTATCTTATTCAGCATCTCCGGATGTTTCTCATGTAATAAAGAATGCAGATCGGCACCGTCATCAATCACTATATCTGGATGAATGCTCGCAACCTTTTCTATTGCCCAGAAATATTCTTTCTCGCTCTCTCCCTTCTTAGCAAAAACGCATACACCTTCTGTTGCTAAAGCCGCCGCTATATCATCTTGTGTAGATAGCGGATTGCTTGCAGCTAAGTAAACTTCTGCACCCCAGGCTTTAAGCGTTCTCACAAGAACGCCAGTCTCTTTTGTCACATGAAGACATGCAGCAATTTTTGCACCTCTCAAGGGTTTTTCATCGCTGTATTTTTTTCTTAATGACATTAAAACTGGCATATTTCTCTCGGCCCATTCCAGCTGTGCTACGCCTTCTTCTGCTTTATTTATATCTGATACCCAATACTCAGGCATTTACTCCACCTCTTCAGAATTTGTAGAATATAAATAATTAATTTATTTGCTATGCTCAGAATTTTCGACTTCTATTCCCATTTCAATTAAATCTTTCTTCAGCCTTTCTACAACTGCGATATCCGGAACCTCAAAGATTACTTCTACTGAAGCAAAGCCTACGGGGGATCTTAAGCTAAACCTATCATGCTTAACTTCTACGATATTGCACTTGTACTTGTACAATACATTTAATATCTTTGCTAGCTCTCCTGGCTGATCTTTTGTTAATACTTTAAGAACAACTATTCTTCCGATACTAGACAGCCCTTTCATTATTATTCTGTATAGCATTGTCAAGTCAATATTACCACCGCTCACAACGAGCGCAATCTTTTTATTCATATTGTTATAGTAACCTTCAAGCATTGCTGCAAGTGGAAGAGCTCCCGCACCTTCTACCATTATTTTTGATCTTTCAAGCATTAAATATATAGCAGTAGCTATTGAGTTCTCGTCAACAACGACAACATCATCAACCACCTCGCTCATGACCTCAAAAGTCAAATCACCAACACCTTTGGTTACTACTCCATCAGCCAAGCTTGGCAATGGATCGATAGTTTCTATTTTTCCATTCTTTCTAGAAACATAATACTTAGGAGCGTTCTTCGGTTCAACTGCTATAACCTTTGTGCTAGGTTTCAATTTTTTAATTGCCGTTCCTATGCCTGATATTAAGCCTCCTCCCCCAACAGGAACCAAAACCATGTCTATATCGCTAAGTTGACTGGCGATTTCTAAACCTATAGTTCCTTGTCCTCCCATAATTTCAATATCATTAAATGGATGAATAAACACTGACCCTGTTTGCTGAGATATTTCTATTGATTTCTTGTACGCCTCATCATATACTTTGCCGTATAGAACCACTTCTGCACCGTAATTTCTTGTAGCATTCACTTTGAAAGCAGGCGTTATTTCTGGCATAACTATTGTTGACTTTATGCCAAGGCTATTAGAAGCAAATGCTACCCCTTGGGCATGATTGCCGCTAGACGCTGCTATAACGCCTTTTCCCTTTATTTCATCTTTATGCTTAAAAATTTTGTAATAAGCGCCTCTTACCTTAAAAGAACCCGTCTTTTGCATATTTTCAAGCTTAAAATAGAGCTTATTTCCTGTCATTTTTGAGAATGTTGCACTATAGTCAACCGGAGTTTTGTGAATAACACCAGAGAGAACTTTTTCTGCTTCTAAGATGTTTTCCCATACATTATCGACTAATTTTCCCAAAACCTTATCCCTCCATAACAAAATTTTTTTCTTTCATTTCAATTCAAATTTATTTTTACTAAAAAGCTCATTTAGATCATTCACCTTCAATATCCAAAACTTATAGATTTGGCTTTTAAATTGGACCTTTTGTTTTAATTGATATTTGATACTTAAATATATAATTATAAATTATTAAAAATTTCGATATAAAAATATAAAAGGTGGAAAAATGAAAAAAGCTTTTCTCTCTGTAGATCTTGAGGGTTTGCCCTTTATAGTGAAC
>NZ_JBMFSV010000010.1:0-43639 GCF_049967375.1 Fervidicoccus sp.
ATGCTGTTCATAGAAGGAGTGAAAAACGCGAAAAGTGTAACTATATTATTAAGAGGAGCCAATGATATAATTCTTGATGAAGCTGAAAGAAGCATCAATGATGCGTTGCATGTTTTAAGAAACGTTATGAAGGATCCAAAAATTGTTGGCGGAGGAGGAGCTCCTGAGATCGAGCTAGCATTACAACTAAGGAAGTTTGCGACAACGGTAGGAGGAAAGAAGCAGCTAGCAATTGAAGCCTTTGCCGATGCTATGGAAACAGTCCCCATGATCCTAGCTGAGACTAGTGGTATTGATGCGCTTGAAGCCTTAATGAAGCTAAGGCAGCTTCACACAGAAAACAAAATATTTGCAGGAGTTAATGCGCTGACTGAAAAAATCATCGAGAACACTTTTGAAGAAAATATTATAGAACCTATAATTGTTAAGAAGCAGGCAGTTAAGAGTGCATCTGAAGCAACAATCACTATACTAAAAATCGATGACCTTATTGCTGCACAGGCTCCAAAGAAGAAAGAGGAGAAAGGCGAAGGTTCTGAAGGAGGAAGAATGCCTCAAGGAGCAGGAATGCCTGAGTTCTAATTTTTTAATAAAAAAGTTTTAAAATCCTCATTTAACTAGTTTTTTCTTATAAATTTATGTTATCAAGTAGAGTTTTTGAGGTCAATACTTATGTCTATATCACTGCCTAAATCACCAGAAGAGATAATCCCTCCTAAAAAACTGACGAGGTTTGAAAGAGCTAGGATAATTGGAGCTAGAGCTCTTCAACTTTCAATGGGCGCCCCCCCTTTTATTGATGTTTCTAATTTACCAAAAGATCCAATTATTATAGCTGAAAAAGAACTAGAAATGGGGGTTCTTCCATTAACCGTTGTTAGATGGCTTAGAGGAGAGGTTAAGCAACTTATACCGGTAAAGTGGCTAATAGAAGAAGAGAAAAAAGAATACTATCTTATAAAGCAATGAAAACTTTAACATTGTTTTAAATGTTAAATTTATTAAGGTAAACCTAAGTTGAGCCTTTGTAAAGAGGTTATTGAAAAAGGGAATTATACGTTAATAATATCGGAAAAACCTAAAGCTGCAAAAGCTATAGCTGAGGCACTTAGCTATAAGCCCATATCCTGTAAAGATAATAACATAACTTATTATGTAATAAACAATAATGAAAAGACCACTGTTATCGCCAGTACTGCTGGGCATCTTTTTACTCTTTCTACTAATAGCAAAGACTACCCTGTTTTTGACTACGAATGGGTTCCTAGATGGTTGGTAGAAAAAGGCGCCTTTCATTTGAAAAAATATTATTATCTGCTCTCCAAGCTTTCAAAAAGAGCAAGCGAATATGTTAATGCATGTGATTATGATATAGAAGGATCAGTTATAGGATACATGATAATAAAATTGCTAGGCAACGAAACAAAAGGGAAAAGAATGAAGTTTTCAACTTTGACGAAAGAAGAATTGCTTAATTCTTTTAAAAAAATTGGACCGTTTGATTACGACATGATAGAAGCAGGAATATGCAGACATGAATTGGACTGGATATGGGGAATTAATACGAGCAGAGCGTTAATGCATATATACAAACAAGCCAGCGGAAAGAATATTGTCCTTAGTTCTGGAAGGGTTCAAAGTCCAGCTCTTATTGAAGTTTTTGACAGATATATTGAGGAGAGAAGTTTTTTCTCTCCGCCAAAGTTTCAATTGACTGCTGTTTTCTCTAAAGATAGTTACAAATTCAGCAGTTCACATATAAGTTCTCCATTTGAATATAAAAAAGATGCTGAAGAAGCAAAAAAGAGAGCATTAAATGTTAAGAGAGGAAATGTATCCGATATTAAAGAAGAAAAAGAAAGGATTCCTCCTCCGCCTCCTTTTAATTTAAGCGATTTACAATATGAAGCTTCTAGGATATATGGTTTCTCTCCAAGTTACACGCAAAAAATCGCTGAAGACCTATACTTAGATGTATTAATTAGCTATCCAAGAACTAACAGTCAAAAGTTGCCTCCATCCATACCGCATAAAAATATTCTAGAAAATCTTTCTGTGCTTAAAGAATATGAAAAACAGATAGAAGAAGTGAAAAAAAGGAATCCTTCATACATACCTCGACAAGGAAGAAAGGAAGACCCAGCGCATCCAGCCATATATCCCACAGGAAAGATACCTAAGGACTTAAAAGGTGATAAATTAAAGCTTTATGACCTTATAGTTAGAAGATATATTTCTACTTTCATGGATGATTTAGTATTAATAAAAAGAAAGGTTAAAATTAATGTTGGAGAAAGAGATGTCTTTGAAACCAATGGAACTATTATCGAATCTAAAGGATGGCTCAAAGCATACAAGTTCTACACTATAGAAAAAGCGATTCCATCCCTAAAATTAAACGATATTGTTAGTATTGAAAGTATAAAAATTGCTTCTTATTATCCTTCTAAACCCAAACTTCATACTAAAACTTCTTTGCTTAAGTGGATGGAATCGCAAAATATTGGTACTGAGGCGACTAGAGCACAAATTATAGAAACTTTATTCAAAAGAGGATATTTGAAGTCGACTTCAAAAGGTATTATACCGACAAAATTAGGAATTGCGGTTTCCCTGGCTCTTAAAAAATACGTGTCAGAACTTACAGATGTTTCACTTACGAGAAGCTTTGAAGTAAGATTGCAGGAAATAAGGGAAAATAAAAAAAGCAGAAGCGATGTAGTAAAAGAAGCGAGAGAAGTAATGAGTAAAATAATATCTCAAATGAAGGCTCAAAATGAGAAGATCGGTAAAGAGCTAATGCTTTACTCGAATACTCCAAAAGATAAAAGATGCATTCTGTGCGAATTGCCAGGAGAAGTAAATGGGTTATGTATAATTCATTATAGTGCCTTAAAAAAGCTTTCAGAAGGGTTGGAAGAATGGATGAAGAAAACAGGTGAAGATAAAGAAACTAGCATTTCTAAGATAGAAAAAAACAAGAGCCTTGGTCAAGCTGTAAGAGAAGTTGCAAGCGCAATAAAAAATAAAACCATTATATTAATATAAACTTTTATGATCATTTGGTGAAAATTATGGATATCATATTGTGTGGAACTAAGTCGGATTGGTTCTGCGACAACTTATCCAAATCATTAAATATAAAGTCATTGAAAGTTTTCCATAAAGTGTTTCCTGACGGAGAAACATATATAAGAGTACCAGAAGAAGTTAGTGGGAAAAAAGTTATTCTTGCACATTCTCTGTCACCTCCCCAGAATGATTCGATTTGGGAGCTTATTCTTATCCTTGAAGCGCTTAGAGAATTGGATATAAAAGAGATTAATGGATATATACCATATGTTGCGTATTCGAGACAGGATAAAATATTCTTAAATGGAGAACCTATAAGCATTAAAGCGTTGTTACAAATTTTGTCGCAAATGGGAATGAGCTCAATATACACTATAGATATACACAAGCCGAACACGCTTTCATATTTTAATGGGACTTCATATAATATTATACCTTTCAAATCTATGGCAAACATGATAAGGAATATGGCAAAACATCCATTTGTGATATCACCAGATATAGGTGCGCTTGAAAGGGCTAGAAGGTTAGCTAACGAACTTTCGACTGACTTTGACTACATGGAAAAGAAAAGAGATGTGTACACAGGAAAAATTGAGATAAGCTTCCATGAAGTTAATTTAAAAGATAGAGATGTTGTAATTGTCGATGATATTATAAGTACTGGAGGTACTGTAGCTGAAGCTGCTAAAAAAATTTACTCGCTTGGAGCAAAGAAAGTTTTTGTAGCTGTTTCTCACGCATTACTAGCGGGTGATGCAATTAACAAATTGAAAGAAGCAAATGTTTATTCTGTACTTTCAGCCAATACACTTCCACCGAAAAGTGGCGTAATATATTACGATGTAATTCCTGAATTAGCTGAAATACTAAAACAGTGAAGTGTTTTGCCCCTGTTTTATGCTTTATTAAGCGGAAAATACCCCTGCCTTAGTAGATCTGAATTTATTTCTCTTTTAGAATTTTATGAAGGAAATATTGTATTAGAGCTGACAAATACAACAATCTTTGAGGTAGAAGATGAGACCGATGCCATAAACATTCAAGTCAGGTCTTCTACTATCAAAGAAGTTGGGAGAGTTATAGGAATTATTCCCTCAAAAGGAGAACCCTTATTTTTCAAGTATTGCCCCAACGGGAAAATCTACATAAAACCTCATAGAATACAGGGGTTTTTGAAGAGTTTAGATGGAAATGCTTTAGTATCAATTGCCCTTTCGTTTATTAAAAAGAACTGCATAGAAAGCAGAAAAGAAGATAAAAAAACCGTAAGAGTGATAGCAGCTGACGGAGTTTTAATAATTGGTGAGCTTCTATCGGATAGAGGAAAGGGGGATATAATTTCTCAAAATCCTCATAACTTGCCTTTTTATAAGCCTGGGGCTCTCAATTTTTGGTTCGCTAGACTTTTAGTCAATCTTTCTATAAGCAAAGAGGGAAGAGTCTTTTACGATCCTTTTTGTGGGACTGGTAGCCTACCTTTATCTGCATTAAACGATTGGGAGTTTATTTCTATCTGTAGCGATATCAGAAAGGATATGTGCTATGGAGCTAAAAGAAATTTAAAAACGCTTTCGAAAGTTAACGAATTTGAAATAATTAGAGCTGATGCAAGGCATCTTCCAATAAGAGAGAGAAGCATTGGCTTTGTTGCAACAGATCCTCCATATGGAAGATCCGTTAAATCTCTTTTTTCGGACAGTACAAACTTATCACAAGATTCTCTTAAAGAGTTAGCGAACATATTGGATTTTGGAGGAAAAATTGTTTTTTCTCTAGATAGAAACATAGCTGAAAAACTGATAATACCTGAAGGCTTAAAAATAAAGAGTAGATGCCCTATGTATGTTCATAATAGATTAACGAGAATTATTATGGTGATGCAGAAAGTTGAGTGAAGCTTGGATTCTTTTTCTCGGAACAGCAGCTGGAACACCGAGTAAGAAAAGGGGTTTACCGAGCATTTTGCTTCAGTATAGAGGAAAATATATTTTGCTTGATATTGGAGAAGGATCCCAAAGATCATTAATAAAAAACGGAATAGGAGTAAACAGGATAGATCACATTTTAATTTCTCACCTGCACGGCGATCATATATTTGGCTTGCCGGGGATTATCCAGACTATGAGTATGGAAGGGAGGGAAAGAAAGCTAAGTATTATCTCTCCTGAAGGTATAGAAAAAATACTAAATGCTGCTTCTCAAATAACTTCATATCAGCTTGAATTCCCTATAGAAATAATTAAGCCGGAAGGAGAAATTTCGCTTGAACAGTACATCTCTGTTTATCCATTTAAGACTTGTCATACTAATATTGAATCTTTTGGGTATATAATAAAAGCTTTCGGTACTGGCAAAGAAAAAAAGGAAAGATTCTCTTTAGCATATACAGGAGACACCGCTCCATGTGAAGAGCTTATTGAGAAAATTAAGGGCGCAGATGTGCTTATTCATGATTCAACATTTGATTCCTCTATGGTTGAAAAAGCAATTGCTTTTGGACACTCAACAAGCTCTATTGCAGCTAAGGTTGCTAAAATGGCTGGTGTAAAATCTTTAATTCTTTTCCATATAAGCAATAGATATAACGATAAAAGCGAGATGATCCTAGATAATGCTTTAAAAATTTTTAAAAATACCTTTCTAGCCGAAGACGGAATGAAATTCTACATTTGAATAGCATTAAAATATTTGAAAGTTGATAATTTATTTGGTGTCGAAAATTGGGTAACCGAAGATTTAGGTTTGGACCTGCTGGAAAGCCTATAGATTTAAAGGGAGATCTGTTAGAAGCCCCAGTATTTCTAAAGAAGATTGGACTTGATGCTATGGAGTATGAAGCAGTACGAGGGGTTAATATCAGCGAATCTAAGGCTAAAGAGTTTGGAAAAATAGCGGAAGAGAATGATGTGCTTCTCAGCATGCATGCACCCTATTACATAAATCTTTCTGCACAACAGAAAGATACTATTGAAAAAAGCAAGGAAAGGTTACTTGATGCTATAAGGGCTAGTGAATGGATGAAAAGCTATGTAGTTGTGTTTCATCCTGGATACTATCTTGACTGGGGCGTAAAGAAGGCTGTAGAATTAGTAATTGAAGCACTGAAGGATGTGAGGGAGGAAGCTAATAGCAAAGGATGGAAATATGCATGGCTAGGACCGGAAACGACTGGAAAAAAGAAACAGGTAGGTTCTATAGATGATACCATAGAAATCTGCAGAAATGTGGAAAAATGCCGTCCGGTGGTTGATTGGGCACATTTGTATGCTAGAAGCTTAGGAATGTCTATAAAGAGTAAAGATGAAGTTGTAAAAATAATTGATACTATTGAAAAAGAGCTTGGAAATGAAAGTGTTCATCCCCTCCACACGCACTTTTCTAAAATTGAGTATAACAGTGGAGGAGAAAAAGAACATCATACGCTTGATGAAAATGAATTCGGTCCGGAATTTGGAATTGTCTGTGAAGCTTACAAAGAAACCGGTATAGAAGCTGTAATCATAAGTGAAAGCCCTATATTAGAAAGGGATGCTATCAAAATGAAAAATATTTGTAAAGAATGAATTTTAAGATAAGTTATTAAAAAAGAGTACCCACTCTAAAGAACATTTTGTTTTGCCTTTCTTTCTTCCTCAGCCCTGACCTTCACTATACCAAGATGTATAGCACAAGAAACACAGTAGCACTTCTTTACAGGATACCTTGTTATGATTGCGCCCTTCTTTTCAAGTTCTTTAGCAAGTTGTGGTTCTATAGGACTATAGTATCTCTCAACACATATAGCTTTATCCTCAGGTATTAATCTACCACAATTATCACATTGTATTCTTTCTACGTACCCTTTTCCTCCTTTATGTCTACCTCTGCTTTCTCTTTTTTTAGGCATCTATTTTCCCCACACAAATTTCATTTAATCTTTAATACTTAACATAAATATGCATTATGTGCGATGTACAGATGTATTTTTATAAGTTTTTAGAGATTTTAACTTTATCGTTCAAAAAACATAAGAAACAATGTAAAGAAAGGCAGTAGCACTTAGACCGATTAAAGAAAATCTTGCAGCTTCTTTTATCACGCTTTCTTTGCTGATCTTCCCTAAATAAGCTCCTATGAATGCAATCTGAATATTCGACATAACTACTGAAGATATTAAAGAGTGATCTAATAAAATTACTCCTTTTAGACTTAGAATTAGAGGTAGTATCGAAATAAGAGAGAAAAGAGCCCCCATCATACTCCATGTTGCTATATATATTGGTACCAATTTAATGAATACTTCGTAGTATGTGTTTTTTAGTTCAGTGAGGAGATGCTTTTCTATTTCTTTTACCTCATTTATTCTCTCAGCTCTCTCTGTCATATATACACCGATAAAATTACTAAATATGCCAACTGTTATTATCCCTCCAACAATTGCCCATATATAAACAATCGGATCCTTGCTTCCACTTATATGTGTCCCAATTATAACGCCTATTGAAGTTAGAAGACCATCAAAGCTATTCATCACAAAAAGCCTTCTTGCTATGCTCTTAACATCAACATTCTCCATCATTCTAAGCATTTTTTTGGTTTTTTCAATTGACTTTAACAAACCCATACTAAATTCACACTTAAGCACAAAAGTTGAACTAAGTAATTTTTATTTATACTAGTTAAAATAAATATTTAGTTTAGAAGTTTGGTGCAAAGAATGAATAGTGAGTTTGAATTAATTGTTGTACAGCATAAAAGGGAAGATGATTTAGAAAAGAATTTAATGCGTCTAATAAAAAATCTTAGGGCCATAAAAATAGAAAAAAACTCAATAATTGTCCTCCCGGAAGTATGGCTGACAAAAGAAATTTTAGAATATAGCACACTTAAATCATTTCTAACGCAACTTGAAATTTTATCCAATGAACTTGGAGTTTGGATGGTACCAGGAGCGTTTTATGTTAGAGAAAATGGAAAGGCATTAAGCAAGAGTTATATCATTTCACCAAAGGGAGAATCTAAAGCAATTTCTGAAAAGATATTTCCGAGTTATCCAATGAAGGAAAGAAATGAAATATCGCCGGGATCATTTCTCAAGGTTGAAGATTTAGGATTTACTAAAATCGGAGTTATAATTTGCGTTGATGCTATGTATCCTGAGCTATCAAGGCTATTGGCTATAAGAGGTGCCGAACTTATTCTTAATCCTTCCAGCATTCCTGAAAATAGGGTTCAACTTTGGGAAAGCATTTCTGTTACAAGAGCTTCTGAAAACACAGTGTATTGGGCTTCAGTAATATTAACTGGAACAAGCTATCCTGATGGAAGGAAAGTACTTGGAGGGAGTATAGTTGTTGATCCGGGAGGAAGGATTATACTCAAATCAGGAGCTTCTGAGGAGATTGTCAGAGTAACACTAGATAAGAACGTTTTAGAAAACCAAAGAAAACGATGGGTTTATCTTGAAGATGTGAAAAAATCAGCACTTTGGGAAGTATATAAAAGGCTCGATTCTTTTATTGGCTATTGATCTTCTCAATTTTTAGCACTATAACATACTCTTCTATTTCAAATCTTTTTCCTTCACTTATGCTTTCTTTACTTATCTCCACCGCACGAGTTTCGTTCTTAATGTAGTCGATATGTTTTATAATCGCACTTTCCAGCTCTTCAGAATCTGTATAATACTTCACATTAACCTTATCGCTATACTCCAAGTTGTTTTCCTTCCTCATTATCTGTATCCTTCTAATGACCTCTTTTGCAAGACCGAGCTCATAGGTTTCTTTATCAATTTCTTCAATAATGTAAATCTTAGACTTTCCTCCAATTGCTTGAAGCTCTTTTACAAATTTTTCTGGCGGTCTGGCTACAAATTCAACGCTTGTAATATTCGCCATTGTAGAAATTAGTGATATGTATTCTTCTTTTTCTTTAATTTCATTCGACCAGAGAATTACGATCTTTTTTAAGGGCATCCTTCTCTTTATGCCTCTTTCTCCTCTATAACTCACAATAGTATCTATAACCTTCATTGCTTCCTCTACATTCTCAAATGCGGTATTATCTAAATAATCTTTGGGCAATGGCTTTGCGACTTCAAGCATAACAGATTCCTTGGGTTCGATCCCAACCTTGCGCCACACTGTTTGATATATGTATTCAGCAATGAATGGAGTAAAAATGCCTATAAGCGGTATTGAGTGCTTTAGCAAAGTGAATATTGTCGCGTATGCTGCTCTTTTATCCTTAGTATTTTCTTCGGTCCAAACTCTCGGCCTTACTGCAACTATATATCTCCTGCTTACGTCTTCAACCAAGAAATCAAACAATGCTTTAGAAGCGCTATGCAAATCGAAGTTCTCTATGCTTTCATACACGCTTTTCATTACGCTTTCTTCCTTTGTCAGTATCCATTTGTCAACATTTGTTATATTCTTCATATCTTCTTCAATAGCAGACGCATTCCATTTGTCTAACTCTGCATATGATATGAAAAATTTAACAACGTTATAGAATACTCTGAGTTTACTTCCTATTTCTGAAATCTCCTTATCGACATATCTAATATCCTGCCAAGGTGAGTTCCTATAGCACATGAAAAGCCTAAGCTGATCTGCCCCGTGCTTTTTTAAAGCCTCCCTAGCGAACACGACATTCCCTTTGCTTTTGCTCATCTTTTGCCCTTCAGCATCTAGTATTAACCCATGCATACCGAGCATTTTAAATGGCGATGAATCGTTCAGAACAGTACTGGTTATTAAAAGCGTATAGAACCAACCTCTCACCTGTTCAGGAGGTTCCAAAGCAAATGAATATGGGAATATATACTTATGAAGATGTTGTTTATTTAACTGCTTTAATGCAGCTGTATGGGCAACACCGCTATCTGCCCAGACATCCATAACAAATGGCTCTCTTTTCATTTCTTCGCCACATTTTGGACATTTTATATGCAACTGATCTATATATGGCTTATGCGGATCCTTTACATCCACTCCTGCAGCTTTACTAAGCTCTTCTATGCTCCCAAAAACTTCTATATGCCCACACTTCGGACATATCCATATTGGCAGAGGAGTTCCCCAATATCTTTCCCTTGAAATGCACCAGTCTCTACTTGCCTCCACCCAAGCATCCATTCTATTATATCCCCAAGAAGGCCTGAACTTAACATTTTTGAGATACTCCCTCATCCTATTGACAATAGCAGTAGTTTTAATAAACCACTGACTAGTCGGATAGTATATTAGAGGCGTACCGCACCTCCAGCAATGAGGATATTCGTGTTCTATTTCTTCATAATGCAAAACTAGACCTTTTTCCTTAAGAGCTTCAACAACAGCTTTGCTTGCATCTTTGAACCACATACCTGAAAATATCCCTGCATCTTCTCCAAAATACCCATTATCTTTTAATGGAGTCCATACTTCTAATCCATATTTTTTCGCAGTCTCAAAATCTTCAGGACCATGGGCAGGTGCTGTGTGAACTATACCTGTACCTTCAGTCATTGTCACATAATCTGCACTCACAACAGTGCATTCTGGTGGGCTACAATTAGAGTTCTTTGGAACTTCTTCTGAAAGCGGATGAACATATCTTTTTCCAACTAGCTCACTTCCTTTATATTTGGCAGTTATTTTTGCATCCTTTACTTGCAACTTGGACAGCAAGGAGTTGAGTAATGGCTCGGCTATAAGGAGTTTTTCTCCTTTTATTTCTACTAGGACATAATCTGATTGAGGATTAACGGCTAAAGCTCTATTCGCGATTATAGTCCACGGCGTAGTTGTCCAAACAGCAAAGTAAAAATCTCCATCCAGGCTCTTTACCTTAAAGTACAAACTCGGATCTTTTACTATTTCGCTTCCCAAGCTTAATTCATGATTGCTAAGAGCTGTTCCACACCTCGGACATCGCGGCACGACGCTGTAGGATTTGTACAGAAGACCTTCTTCATATGCATTTTTAACGAAAGACCATACGGTCTCTAAATATTTAGGATTCCTTGTTTGGTAAGCATCTTCATAATCAAGCCATACCGCAAGCCTTTCATTATCAGATATCCATTCTGATATATAATGATCAACGCTTTTCTTGCATTCTTCAATAAACTTTTCGACACCTATCTTCTCTTCTATCTCCTTTTTGCTTTTAACCTTAAACTTCTTCTCTACTTCTAACTCAACTGGCAAACCTTGAGTGTCCCATCCCCCTTGAGCCCAAACTCTAAAGCCCTTTATCATATGGTATCTAATCATCACATCTTTGTATATTCTCCCTCTCGCATGTCCTGCATGCATATATCCATTTGTCGTTGGAGGACCTTCTAAAAATGAGAAAATTTCGGATCCTTCTCTAGAATCCCAAACTTCTTTTAGCACCTTTTTCCTTATTCCATTCTCAGTCCAGTATCTTATCACAATTTCTTCTATTTTAAGCGGATCATAATTTGAAATTAGATTCCAGCTCAATATCCTCCCCTCATCTCATCCAAAAACAGTCCTTGCTTCTTCTATTGAACTTAAGGCTATCAAACTTTTAAATCTATACATCGTTTTAAGATCAATGTCTAAAAAATCTTCACCATCTAATCCTCTTACTACTCCACCATTTTCTATTATCATACCAATTCCTGCCGCAGCATCTACAATTCTCAATTTTGACCTTGCATCTATAAAACCGTCAATTTTTCCTATAGAAACGAGTGCAAGTTCAAGTGCAGCGCTTCCAAGGCTTCTAAATGTCGCTATATATCCCCTATTAATAAGCTTTTCCCGTATGTTTTTTACCGTCTCGATAGCATTATCGTTGTCAAAATATACAGCATAGTATTTTTCTTTATCAATGCCTGGCTGCTTTTTTATGTAATATTTTTCGTTATTGACAAAAACTCCCCCTCTTTTATAAAAACTAAATGACTCATTAAAGAATACCGGCTTTACTGTTCCCGCGACAATATCATTAATACCATTTCCTCTTTGTTCTGCGAAAGCTATACTAACAGAACACCACTTAATTCCTCTGGCGTAGTTCTTTGAACCGTCTAAAGGGTCTATTATCGCAATTATATTTTCATTGCCTTCTTTTATAACTTCAGATTCTTCAGTAACTATTGTTCCCCTGATTCCTTCGTTTTTAAGCATTTCGATTATTAAATCTTCTGATAACTTGTCTGCCTTTATTGTTTCTTTTCCTTTGTATAAATGTTCAAAAGATCTTTCATCCTGTGAAATTTTAGCAAGTTCTTTGGAAGCTTCTTCTGCGATCTTTCTGCTTATGTTCATCAATTCTTCGTAATTTAAATCGAAGTTCGACACCTCCAAATTTTTACAAAATAGAGGCTTTTTCCATTTAAGTTAGATGTTGAAAAATATTTGAGTTTTATGAAAATAAATATTTTTCTTATCATTTAAAAAGGAAATTCTAATTCTTTTTCAAAAAGTTATATTGCTAAAAGCTCTTTTATCAATATTATATTCGCTATAGAATAAATCATATAACCAGGAAATTTTAGAAATTCAAACGAAATCTTTAAAAATCATTCTAATGATAAATCTAAGGTTTCCACATTAGAATAGTTCAAAAGGTAATCTAAATTGAGCGAGTTACAACTATATACACATGGAGATTTAGACGGAATAGCTTCTGCCTCTATATACATAAAAATTGCTAAAGAAAAGCTGAGCAATATAAACTATTCTGTTAATTTTGTAGAACCAACCAATTTAGATAAGGCTCTCTCCTCGACTATTTCGCCATATAAAAGCGGTAGCATTATAGCTATTATGGATATCGGAGTAAACAGGAGCAATTTCGAAAAAGTATTAAGCATTCTTAGCGAATTAACTAAAAGATTTACCGTAGAATGGTATGATCATCATATATGGCCAAAAGAATTCAAAGATGCAATTAATAGCATAGGAGTGAAGCTATTTGTCGAGGAGGATACCTGTGCTGCAGGCGTGGTTTCAAGACATGCTTTTGGAGGTCTAAGCCCTGAAGACGATAACACTAGGTTTTTCGTTGACTCGGTATGTTCTGCAGACTTATGGAAGTGGGAAGAATGGTTCTCTCCTTTTCTATATAGGATATTAGGTAGCGGGGATATTGATGTTGGAAGCAACAAATGGAAAAGATTTTTAATCGAGGAGTTTAGCAATGGAAGGTATTGGTCGGACTCTTTTGATGATATTGTGGAAAAGTACATAAACTTAGAGCTTGAAGGCTATAACAAAGCATTAAAGGAAGTTTTTACTGAACAGTGTAAAAGGATTAATGTAGCATACTTATATAAAAAGCCAGGACCTCCAAATGCTAGTCTACTTGGTCACTATCTGCTATCCAAAACTGGAGCAGATATAGTAGTAATATACAGAGAGAGCGGAGTTTTGTCTTTTAGATCTAAGCAGGTTGATGTCAGCAGCATAGCTAGATGTATTGGAGGTGGAGGGCATAAATTAGCTAGCGGAGCTGAAATAAAGCTTCCATTCTACTATTTTCCTTTAAAAATTATCTTAAAACCTCTTTTCGATTATTTGATTAAGAAAAAGGTAATGAAAAAAGTAAATTATTGTATAAGCGAAACGGATATCGCTCCAACATGAGAAACATATTAGCTTCCGATCCTGTCTGTTTAATGTTTCTTGCTGATTCGGAAACATAAAAATTGAGAAATAAAAACCCTTATAATCTAGAAAGCAACATATTATAAACCTGCTCTTTTGTTAAAATAAACTTATCCTTTGGAATTCTAGGCTCAAAAATTCTCCATCCAGCCTCTACAGCGTCTTTTAGCCATTCTTTATCGAAGCCGTAATCCTTAAGAGCATAATTAAAACCGATACTCTTTTGAAATTCGTCCAGAATCTTTCCGGCTTTTTCTGCATCTTCAGGAGTTGGCCTAAGGGATGGATCTAAGACTTTCATAACTTTCCAGGAGTTTTCTGGAAACGCCTTGTACAACAATGGTAGAAACAAGGGACCTATAATAGCTAGACCTGCTCCATGTTCAAGGCTTGGATTTACCCCACTTAATCCATGCTCCATTCCATGAATTATGCTTGTACCTGCCAAGTCAATTGAAATTCCGGCTAACATGCTTGCGTATAGTAGCCAATATCTCGCCTCAATATCCGAAGGATTCTTCATTGCAACTTGAATATACGTTTTTATGTAGTAAGCAGATTTTTCTGAAAGATCTTGAACATATGGGTTTGATGATTCAACTATACTTGATTCAAGAGCATGATAAAATGCATCAATGCTGGTGAAAAGCGTTTGTTGTGGAGACAAAGAAACCATATATCTCGGATTGTCAACAGAAATATTTGGATATGCTATAGACGAGCCTAATTTCTCCTTGGTTTCACTTATAGTTGCAACTGCGTATCTATCAACTTCTGTTCCTGTTCCATGTGTGAGGTTGATTGCAACGAGAAAAGTATGAGAGACCGGTTTTATCTTCCTTTTAATGTAATCTACTGGATTCCCACCTATAGAAAGTATTACACTAGCAAATTTAGCACTATCTATTACGCTTCCTCCTCCAATAGCTATAATCAAATCGGTATCAAAGATTTTGCCTTTTTCTGTAATTTCCTCTATCTTGTCTACCGTAGGATTAGATGTTACAGAGTCATAAATTGTGTATTCAATATCGTTTTCATTAAGTATTTTCAAAATATCATCTAAAGCGCCGCTCTTTTTAGCGGATGTCTTTCCAGTAACTATGAGCGCCCTTCTAAAGCCCTTTATCGATCTAGATATCCTTTCTGTAGAATTTATGCCAAAATAAAGGGTAGTTTCTCTAAAGCTTAAAGAGAAATCCTTTGTGCTACTCAATATCTCTCACCAGATTTTTATAGTATTTTAAGATATCAAAATATTTTTCTTTCGGTTCTACGAAAGAGCTAAAGTCTTGCTCATATTGTTTACCTAGCTTGAGCGAGAATTCTGCCTTTGCAAGCTCATATCCAATGTAAGACGCATGCTCGTTCGAGAATTTTACGCCAGATCTGGTCAACTTCTTGTAAAGATCCTTTCCATTATCTGAAGCATAACATAATTTTTCTTCTCCGTGAACACAGAGATATATAAGCCTTTTTTCATGGTCAACGAAAATCAAAACATAGATACCTTTATCCATAATCGGTTCTCCCTGATTCTCAACAGTTACAATTTTCTTGAATTCTTCTGGAGGCTTCATACTGACAGGCTTCTTTTTAGACTTGAATAGCAACAGATCGGTTCCGATATTAATTGGAGGGGTTTTATTCTTAAAGGCATAAGAAGACATAAGAGAAGAAATCCTTGCTTCGAGCGTTGATCCTCTAGCCTTCCATGATTCCTCAGATACAAGAATTAGAGAAGCTCCCATCTCCGCCGCAATGGTAGATAGAATAGCGTTTATACCTACCGAGTCTGCATCCATTAGTTCAATAACATTTGAAAAACTAAGCATAAATGGATAATTTTTCACTCTTTCAGAGACATCATGTAATAAAATAAGAGAATCGACAAAACCTGTACATGGCGGCTTTATTATAGGATCAACAATTAGTTTTCTGAACCCTAGTTCTTCTGCTTTTTTAATTGTATTTTCTAACTCTAAAACAATATTTTCTCTGCCCATATCCAAAGTCTTTTCGCTTGGAATTACTACAAATGACTTTTCTTTAATCCTCTTTAGTTCTTCGATATTTTTACTGTCCAGCGAAAAATAAACTTCCGCACCATAATCATATGCCTCGAGCATAAGCTTTGTATTTATGGTATCTATTCCCAAAACGCTTTTCCTTATTGATTCTGCAACATTTTTTATTCTTTTTATACTATCCTCAAAGCTTTCTCCAATAGGAATTGCAACATTTATGATATCTGCGCCGCTATCTTCTAGATATCTCACATATTCTCCTACGTCCTGTGGTGAAACTCCTGTAGGTGTTTCAGAAGCGATAAATATAGGCGGTCCTCTAACAGGTATCTTTATGTTTTTTATTTCAAAGGCTACGGGATATTTGTTCTTGTATATCTCTTCTAAAGTTTCTTCAAATCTTTTTAATCTATCTAAGTTCAAAATCTCATCTGCAGAGATCGTCGAAGAGAGCTTTTTTCCTGATGATACAAAATTTATTAGTTCTTTCAATAAAGAGAGATCCCTAGATGCCTTGTAAACGGGTTTTCCAATTAAAATGCTTATTTCTTCTGTGCTACCACTCACTGTGCCTGGTATTAGAATTACATCCATTTCTCTTAATTCATTAACCAAAACTTCATCTTTCTTGAGCATTTCTAAAATTATAGACGTTGTTAACATTGCAGCAACTTCTATTTCTAACTTAAAGATTTTTATTGTAATTGATTCCCCAAAAAAGCTATTATCTATCTTTTGCTTCACCAGATCATATGCTCTTTTACCAGTAATTATGCCGATTTTCATCTTTCGTTCCTTCTTCAGTGAATTTTGGCTTTTTAACATTTAATATTTAATCTTCCTTTTGAATTTAAAATAATAAGATAGTGATTTGGTTAAAATATCAATTACACTGAGATGAGAAAAATGAAAATTCTATGGGCTCCATGGCGCTCCGTTTATATTAAAGAAATTTCTAAGGAAGAAAAGGGAAGCTGTATTTTCTGTAAAGCTATTGCTGAAAAAGATGATAATAAAAACTTAGTAGTTTTCAGAGGAAATAAAACGTTTGTTATAATGAACAAATATCCCTATAACTCGGGGCATTTAATGGTAGTGCCCTATAAACATGTCTCTCGTATAGAGAATCTTGATAATGAAGAGTTACTTGAATTGTCAACGTTGATCGTTAGAAGCGTAAAAGTATTAACTGAACTGTACAGACCCGACGGGTTCAATATAGGTATGAACATCGGCAGAGCAGCTGGCGCGGGGATTGAAGACCACATACATGTTCACATAGTTCCTAGGTGGATAGGCGATACAAACTTTATGCCGGTTATCGGAGAAACTAGAGTTATATCAGAGAACCTAACTGAGGCATATGCAAAGATTAAAGAAGCTTTTCAGAAAATAAAATAATTAGCGATGATTTTGTCCTCGATCTCTGAAAAATGATGAAGGCGTTAATTATGAGCTCTAAAGTTGAAGATAGACTAGAACTTATAAATACTTATGTTATAAATGGAATTAAAAGGTATGTTTTTAGGGACATGAAAACAAAAATATATTTGAATGTTGCAGCAGATACGGAAGAAGAAGCAAAAAGTAAGGCTAAGGATATACTATCTAAAGTTGCAACTTAAATGAATAATCCTCAAACTTGAAATGATGTATTCCGAGGTAATTCTAGAATGAGTAGAACCCCTATAGTTATTAAAATTAGTGGCAGTTTCATTCAGCCTGACAAACCTGATGCCATAAGAAATTTTTCAAATGTATTAATAGAATTATGGGAAAGCGGCTATAGGCCAGCAGTAGTTGTTGGTGGAGGCAATACTGCAAGAGATTACATTAATGCAGCAAGAAAATTAGGCGGAAACGAATCAGTTCTTGATCTTATAGGGATAGAAGTAACTAGGCTTAACGCATATCTTCTTATACTATCGCTAGGCAGTTATGCAGTTCCATATCCTCTAGAAAGTATAAATGATATTTTAAAAGTAAAGGATGACCCTCTTGAGAGAATCATAGTAATGGGTGGTCTGCAACCAGGTCAATCTACAAATGCTGTTTCCGCAATATTAGCTGAAGTCATTGGTGCAAAAAATATAATCAATGTAACAAAAGTTGATGGAATATATGATAAGGATCCTCTTTTAAATAAAGATGCAAAGCTTATAAAGAAAATAACAACTTTGCAACTTAGAGAACTGCTAAAACAACACAGCAGTGAGGCAGGAAAATACGAACTCTTTGATCCTTTAAGCTTATCTATTATTGAGAGAAGCAAATTAATCGTTAAAGTAATCAGTGGAAAAGATCCGGAGAATATTAAAAAAGCATTTACAGAGGAAGTAGGAAGTGTCATACTGCCAAGTGATTTCTGATCTTTTCTAAGCTACAAAAAGCTTTTTCGTGCAAAATTAACTCTTTTTATATTAGTAAAACTTTCATGTTGTAATAATATACTTAAACTTTAAATAATAGAGACTTCTGGTTATAAAAATTAAATAATATTAAAAGTCAATAGACAATCAGCGATGATTTTTTCTTAAATCTGAAACATGATGATGAAGGGCCAAAGCTATGAGCTATTAATAAAAATTTAAAACATATGAAAATAGCTTTATATATAAAATATTAATAATACATTTTAGTACTAGGGGTGAAAAATATTTACGAGAAAATAGTAATAGGTTTCGATGGTAGCGCTTCATCAAGATTAGCTCTTCAGAAGGCTTGCGAGTTAGGGGAAAGATTTGGCTCAGAACTTAACGTAGTTTTGGTAATTGAGCCTTTAGATGTCTATTATGGAGAGCCAATACCTGATGTTGAAATCAGCAAACAAAAAGAAGCTGCAAATATGATTATTGAAAAAGCTAAAAAGATTGCTGCAAATTATAAAATAAAAAACGTGAACTACATGGTAAAGTATGGAGTACCTGCAAATGAAATAATGAAAACCGCAACAGATATAAAGGCAGATTTAATTGTTGTTGGAAGAAAAAGCAAAAAGGGTTTATTAGAAAAAGTATTACTGGGTAGCGTAAGTCAATCTATAGTAAACTTAAGCAAAGACATAGATGTACTCATAACCCCATATATAGAACCAACTGATTAAGTACAATGGGTTTTGCAAATTGTTTAAAAATATACCAAATTATCCGGAGATACCAGTATTAAGAGAGAGCGGTATGATTTATCCGCCGGTAGCATTTATAATTTATATGATAAATCCGTTTGTGTCTCCTGATGTTCTCTTTCTCTATAACATATACTTAAGAGCTAACTTAGAAGCTAACAAAGAGATTTTTGTCGGAAGTTATGGTGAAGATGTAGAGAATTTAATTTCTGTTTCCTCATATCCTACCCCATTGATTTCTAAACTCAGAGAATTTTTAAGCCTAACGAATATTCACTATAGGTACTATACTTCAATAGAAGAAATGATAAAGTCTCTAGAGCTTAATTTCAGGAGTGCTGACCACATATATTACTACATTCCCTATTTGAGCGAAAACGATGAAAAAATGCTTTTTAGGCTTGTTCAGTCCGTAAAAAAAGCAAAACAAAATCCCAATAAAAATTTAACTATAACTTTCTTCATTGATGAGAATGTTATAGGAAACAGAAACTCATACATGCTTTATGACGGCGATATTTTATTTAAAGCATATTTTGACGAAAAAACGTACAGAAGATATATTAAACTAATAAAAATGAGATTTTTTGAACCTAGAAGTATAAATATTGAATATGTAATAGATAATGATATCATTAGATTTAATCTTATTCGATCACTTTAAAAATTTCTAGCAAAACTAGTTGTGTCTCGAGTGTGATTTAAAAAATGGTAATAAAAACTGGGAAAAAAATGCCCGAAAAGCTAGAAACGATATTAAAAGAAAGCGTTAGGCTTGCAGATATTCAATATTACATGAAGAAAAGAGTTAGGCTTGAGGGGGAATGTCTCATTATAAAGAACGAAAAGGAGAATAAAGAATATAAAATAACCATAAAAAACAAAAGAGTTCATCTTATAAGCTTTGGAAAAGCTTCTCAAAAGATGGCTGAGTTTGCTTTAAACCTTCTAGGTAGTAGAATTATAGATGGAATAGTTGTAAAGCTTAAGTTTGCCGAAAAGATCTCTGAATTTCCTCAAAATATAAAGGTAATAGAGGCGAATCATCCGGTTCCCGATAGTGGAAGTATAGAAGCAGCAAAGAGTATTCTCAATTTAATTTCAAATGCTAGCGAAGATGATTTGATGCTTTTTCTAATCTCAGGAGGTGGTTCAGCTATGGTGGAACTTCCTATAGATCCTATAACTTTGGAAGATGCTGAAAAGGCTTTTTCGCTTTTAATAAGAAGTGGCGCAACAATTCACGAAATAAATGCCGTAAGAAAGCATATTTCTCAAATCAAAGGAGGAAAACTTGCTAAAAAAGCCTATCCTGCTGAGGTTGTCTCCTTAATTGCAAGTGATGTCCCTGGCAACTATATTGATGTAATTGCCAGCGGTCCAACAGCTCCAGACACAAGTACTTATAGCGATGCCTATAGAATTCTTGAGCAATATGAAATTCTCGACAAAATACCAAAAAGCGTTTTAGAAGTGATAGAAAAAGGTTTAAGAGGAGAAATTGAGGAAACTCCAAAACCTTTAGATAAAGTTTTTGAAAGAGCGCACAACTTTTTAATCGCCGCACCCTCAGATCTAGCAAAAGAGGTTTCAAGTTATGTTTCAAAAATAGGATACAATTCTTATGTGCTCACATCAATACTTCAGGGAGAAAGTGGAGAGGTAGCTAAGGCTCTCTCATCAATTGCAATTGATACGAAGAAGGGAAATACTTCCTTTGCTCTTCCTACAGCACTGATATTAGCCGGTGAGACAAATGTCAAAGTAAAAGGTAGTGGGAAGGGAGGTAGGGCTATGGAACTTGTAGCTTACTTTTCGAGGGAAATAGCAGGAATTGATGGAATAAGTATTTTTGCTATAGACACGGACGGCATGGATGGTAGTACTACATCAGCAGGTGCATTTGCAGATTGCAACACATGGAGAAAAATATTCAAAAAATATGGCTTAAAAGCTTTTGATGAATTGAGAAATAACAATTCTTATGAATTACTTGACTCGCTTGGGTACACAATCTATACAGGTCCAACTGGCTCAAATCTGAACAATCTCATTTGTATTTTAATCGATTGATCTTATATGAGCTGTTTCTTATACGATCTTAACTTCTCTCTTACAGTTTTACTAAGATTGTAACACCCAGTGCCTCTTTCTAGCAATCCCTTACTTATCAATATTTCTATAACGCTTTCCGGATTTTTTATCCCATAAACTCTTTCTAGCTCTCTAACAGCCAAGATTTCCCCTACAGATAAGTTTGTCAAAAAATAATCCATGACTCTGTACTCTTCTTCGCTTAGTCCTGGGTATAATTTTTTAAATACTGATAAAGAAAGTCTTATTCCTCTATCCAACTTTCCTTCCCTTTTTTGTTAAAATGTGTCGAGATAAGAGATCCAATGGCATATCTTATCGCTTCGCTTCTGCTTTGAAAGATCTTATCTTCTACCAGTCTATCTATTGCACTTGCCATTTCTGGCGGAATCTTACATGTTACCAGCACAAATTTATTTTTTGGCATTAAAAATCACTTCTTTTCCAATATAAGAATTAAAAATGCTTAGGTTTTTAAACTGACCGTTCCCTATGATATAATCTTTCTCTCAACATTTTAGAAGTGCAATTAGGTCTGTATTAATATAGCTTTATCTGATCTCTTTGCCTTCCATGAAGAAGAATGTTCTTTTCAGGGGGTCTGATCTTATTTAGTAGAAGATATGTCTTTCATATAAGAGGAACTTGTAAAAATTAAAAATATATCTATACAGTAAATTTTATATATTTAAAAAAACGATAATTTAGATGGTGAAAAGCCTGAGAAGGTTTTTTCTAATTGTTGTTATTGTTTCGATTCTTGTCATTACTACAATATCTTATGCCCTCTTCCTCTCGCCAAAACCAGGCTTATACTTTTCCCCCTCTCTATACTCATTCGAATCGAACATGACAAATGATATATCTTCTCTTCTTGATAATAAAAACGTTGTATGGCACATACATGTTTCCGCAATAGCTCCATTCCTCTCGAACAATGACTTTGTAGACCTTCTCGACTCCTGCTATTCAGGACAGGGTGCCGCTTACATACCTTACGAATCATTTAAACCAGTTGTAGATTCGTGGCTTACAGTGCTCAAACAAAGGCACCTCGATCCTAATTATTTCACAACATCCCTCATAATTTCTGTAGAGGTCTTCAACAAAACTGATGGAAAAATCCTCTACAGTGCATTCGACACGATGAAGTATAGACCTATAGACTTCTCTTTTCCAAAAGGCGTGCTGGTAAAGTTGAACATAGACGGTAATGGAGTAAGCTTTGATGAGAAGAATTTGTGGATATTAAGCCTTCCCATACTCCTCGCTGAGCCTGAAAATACAAATAGCACATTTAATGGAAGTAAACACACCCAGCCCTTATCCCAGATCGAGACAACAATATCTTATATAGCTCCAGAGAACCTTACGGGCCTTCTTCCTGGAGACTTCTTCAAACAAGAAAACGGAAAGCTTTACATGAAGGTACCTATACTCATCATTGACAACACCCAGTCCAACAATTCAGCCACAATGGGAGGATCGATTGATATAAATATAAACGCAGCAAAAGACTACTCTTTAGGAATATATCCTGCTTTTTCCGCAGGAAACGACATCTTCAATAGCCTAACACAGGGGATATTGCCTAACGTAAATATAAGGCTTGGCTCCGGGCAAACTTGGGGATCCTACTATTTCGGTTATATGATAAATGTCCCTCCGGGAAGTGCGAAGTGGATATACATATGGGCAAGGCCAGTCATAAAGTTCACTATAATCCACTACTACAACCCAATATCCTACGCTGATTATACAGAAGATAGAGTATATGCACTTGTAACGGATGTGCTTTCCTACAACAATGCCATAGAAGGGGGAATTGAAAGTGGGTTACCGCCACAGCCCATTATGAACAATTTATTCGTTGGGACTAACGAGACAAGAGTGGCTGTTCCCACTTTCACGATAGGTGGGATACTTCCAGTGAATGGATCTATTCCTTTCGCAATTTTGTTCAACTACTATGACAAATGTAAAACAAACTTTGAAGTTGGTCTAGCGATAGGATCCTTGCTTGGTAGCTCAGCATGCAGTGTTCTTCCAGGTCTAGAAGGTGTTGCTTGCGGAGTTGCTACAGAATTTGTCTCGACATTTTCCAACTCTCTCTCATCAATGGATCCATTATACATGATAAACGGGGTAGTACAGAATGAGGGGCAACTGTTTGGATACGGATATAACGTTCCAGTAATCCTAGACATGAGGGTGAGTAAGCTCAGCTATATCGTCCCTCCTCCATCTTACTGCTTTTGGTGCTCCAACTGCACTTTCTCCCCGCCCGTTGCACTTTACTTTAAAGCGATACCAGCTGGCTAATCTTTTTGAAAATCAATATGATTTTAACAGAATTTTAAACTAAAACTTCTAACTTTGAAGAAAATCTTTCAACGATATTAAAAGTGTATATGTTCTATAGACAGGAGGAATCTGACCTCCTTCCCGCCTTAAAGGGCGAGGGTTCCCTTTAGGGAATTCATCGGTTCCCCGCATCTATTCGTGAATACATCTTTCATCTGCAGGGCATTCGAGAGGATCTCTGATCCCCCCATATGGAGAATGGATAAAGCCCTCCTCTCAATGTTTAGAATCGCTATGTGGTCTCTATTTCCCTCGAAACCGCATCTGTGGCATTTTAATCTTCTGTAGCCGTTCTCCCTCAGCTTAGATCCGCATACTGGGCACGTCGATGATGTTCTCCTAGGGTCAACAGCTGCAATTTCTAAGTGTTTTTACTTTAAAACCTAAATTAACAATTAATGAACCTTTGGTGTAGTTTATGTGGTTTTTCATAGCGATCCTCTTTTTGTCTTTGCTATCATTCCTCGATTTAGGCATATTTACATATATAGGCTATTCGTTTAACGTATCCCCTTTAGTTTATGGAATAATTGCCGCTACCTGGAGCCTTATCTACATAATTTCTAACAAGCTTTTTGGTAATCTTGCTGATAAAGGTGAGAATAAGCTATTAATGCTGATTTCACTGATTAACATATTTGTAGCAACTTTTCTCTTTTCTAGAGGAAGCCTTGCCTATATCGCAATAGCCTATATGTTTCATGCCATTAGTGTATCTACCGCGAATCTTTCCGTTAGTTCTAGCATTTTTGAGCTTACTGATAGTGAAAGCTGGTGGAAGTATTCAGCCGCACAAAGGCTTTTAGTGTATTTGATTAGAGGAACGACATTATTACTAATCTCTACGGGAATTTTGAGCCTAAGCATTTTCCAAGTTCTGATGATCGCTACTGCTATTGCTGCCATTTCAGCAATAGTTTTGCCTTCGATTGGAGTTAATATTGAAAGAAAATTGCATCTTATCAACAAAAATGTTAGTAACGTTATAGAATATTCAAATATGAAAAGCCTTGCTGCTATAAACTTGGAAAACCCTACAGGATTGCAAGGGGTACTAGAAGGATTTAAGTTAAAAGAGGGGGGCGTTTCTTCGAAAAATATACTTCTCTCCCTATTCTTCGCTATAGCAATGGGAGATTTCATGTTCACTATTATGCCATTATTGATTAAAGGAGATATCTCACTGAATACTTTATGGATATCACATGGAATAACTGGAATAGTAATCGGTATATCTTTAGTGCTTATGTCAAAAATCCTTAAAGGTAGCAAAAAAAGTGCGACCTTTTTTGTTCTGCTCAGAGGATTATGGCTAGCTTTAGGTATTCCGTTATTATTCAAACCTTCAGGCTTAATCTTATATTTGATTATAATGTATTTATCTTCTTCTGCAATAGATACGATATTTTACAATTTATACTCAGAAACAAATAGTGGATACGGAGCAAACAATTATTTCATTGTAAGAGAGATGGGAACGCTGTTTGGCTCTTTAATAGCAGGAATGATAATGACCTTTGGGTTAACGGCAATAATAATATCACTCGCTTTAATGTGCACAATTGCCCTTATCTCAATCGATATTTAATTATTTAAGCGCTTTTTCCACAAAAGAGCACTGAAAATCCCCGCTTCTTTTTCAACTGAAAGTTCCGCCTTTCAGGACGGAGAAGGTCTGATTCTAGCCTAAGAAAACATACCTTTTGCCCTTCTTCTTATCATATACATAAATTAAGTTTCTTTTTTTATCTATTGAAATCCAATACCTATATCCTACATGCTCATTGATATTCTCTTTAAGCATGTTTTTAATTGTTCTTCTCGCATATTTTTCCAGCCATTTCATATTTTCACTCTGCTTGTCTGAGAAACAAAGCTTAGAAATTTTAATCATGTAAAATAAGCCTAATCGTACTACTTTTTATTATAAAAAATTATTGTTTTAAAGTTAATGTATAAAAGGTGATGTTCTAGCTATCATAGAATATCATACTGTCTTAGTATAAAAATATTTTCTGTTTAAAAATTTAAGAGATTTCAAGCAAAGGCTTATCTTTTTGAACAAAATCGCCTTTGCTTACAAATATTTTTTCTACTTTCCCGTCCTTCGGAGATCTTGTTTCTATTATCATTTTCATTGATTCGATCTTAAGTAAAACTTGGTTTTTCTTTACCTCGTCTCCATCCTTTACAAGGATATCAACAATTTTTCCTGGAACCTTACTTGTAACTACTACCATAGCTATCAGCTCTTTCTAAATAAAACTTAAAAGTTTAATAATTTTTGCAAATGCTTATTTACGTTATTTGTTAAAACTTTTTATAAAAATTTTCGACAGAAATACATGAGTTGAAGGTCATGGAAGAACTGAGAGAAGAATTTAAAAAACTTATCGAATTGAGGAATAAAATTTCTAAAGGTGATAGTGAGTACATAAAAAAGCAACATGAAAAAGGTAAGCTAACAGCAAGGGAAAGAATAGATCTCCTAGTTGATCCCGGTTCCTTTGTGGAAATTGGGGCATTTGTGACCCATAGAGCAACGGGATTCGGACTTGAGACAAAAAAACAGCTTGGAGATGGCGTTATAACTGGTTATGGCAAAATTAACGGAAGGACTGTGTTTATTGCTTCACAAGATTTTACTTTTATGGGAGGGAGTCTTGGAGAAGCGCATGCAGAAAAAATTGTAAGAGTGCTAGATTTAGCAATAAAATCTGGTTCACCAATGATTTTTTTGAATGACAGTGGAGGGGCTAGAATCCAGGAAGGAGTAGATAGTCTTAAAGGATATGGAGATATATTTTACTTAAATGTGAAGGCGTCTGGATTTATTCCTCAAATTGCAGCTATATTGGGACCAGCAGCGGGAGGAGCTGTATATAGTCCTGCTCTAATGGATTTTATAATAATGAGTAGAAAGAACAGCTATATGTTTGTAACAGGACCAAAGGTTGTTAAAGCCGCAATAGGAGAAGAAGTAGACGAATATAGTTTGGGAGGGGCAGAAATTCATGAACAGAAAAGCGGAGTTGCAAGCTTAGTAGGCGAAACGGAAGAGGAGGCTTTAAATTTAATAAAGAAGCTTTTAAGCTATCTACCAAGCAATAATAGAGAGGATCCGCCTTATGTGAAAAGTGAGGATCCTGTGGAAAGAGCAGATAAAGAGCTTGACTCTATAATACCAACAGATCCAAACGCTCCATATGATGTTAAGGAAGTAATTACTAGAGTTCTAGATAAGGACACTTTCTTTGAGATACAGCCTAATTGGGCGCAGAATGCAGTCATAGGATTTGGAAGGATCGGAGGAAGAGTTGTCGGAATAATTGCTAATCAACCAATGTACTTGGCAGGGTCTTTGGATATAGACTCTTCAGATAAAATTTCAAGGTTCATAAGATTTCTCGATGCCTTCAACATATCTATAATAACATTTGTAGATGTGCCTGGCTTCTTGCCAGGAACTGTTCAGGAGTATGGCGGGGTTATAAGGCATGGCGCTAAAGTAATATATGCTTATAGTGAAGCGACTTCACCGAAAATTACTGTAATAATGAGGAAAGCATATGGAGGTGCCTATATTGCTATGGGAAGCAAACACCTTGGCGCTGATTATGTTCTAGCATATCCGTTTGCTGAAATTGCTGTTATGGGTCCAAGGGGAGCCGTTGAAATTCTTTACGGAAAAGAATTGGCATCTTTAAAGGATATGTCAGAAAAACAGGAATTTTTAAATAGAGTAGCCAAAGAATATAGAGAGAACATTACCAACCCTTATGTTGCCGCATCTAGAGGTTATATTGACGATGTAATTTTCCCAAGTGAAACGAGGACTTATCTAGCGAGGGCGCTTGAAGCATTTGCGTCAAAAAAGAAGGAAGAAAGGCAAATTAATAAAAAACACGGAATAATGCCAGTTTGAAAATCCTATATATGTCATTTTTATATTGGTTTTTATTCTATTTGACAATTTTCTAAGAGACGTTTATCTAGTAATCCATAGACCTATACTTAATCAAAATTAGATTTTAAAGATGTTATTGAACATAAGCTACCTCACCCTAAAGAGTGAGGCTTTTGTATTCAAATAGAGCTTTACGTTCCAACCTCTCCCGCTTAAGCGAAAAGTTTTCTGAGAATCCATCTTTATAATCCAGATTTAATTTGGTCTTTTATGATTTTCTTCTTCCTAGTATATAGTGGAGAAATATTAGAAGCAGAAACTACAAGACTAGTTTGTAAGCCGTTTGAGTTTCAAGATTATAGTAATAAATATTTAAATTCGTGTCTTCTAATTATAAGTTAACGAAAGGGTGATTATAGTGTATTTTGACCGAAACGTTAAGAATTCTGAAATATATGAAAAAGCTCTTCATGGAACAACAACTGTGGGTCTAATAGCAAAGGATGCTGTTATACTTGCAGCTGATAGGAGAGCAACTGCGGGGACCTTCATTGCTCATAGAAAAACAAGAAAAATATTAAAAATTACCGATAAAATGGCGCTTACAACAGCGGGTTTAGTTGCTGATGCACAAGTTCTTGCTGACTGGCTTAACACACAAATGAATTATCTAACAATAACAAAGAAGCAACCTGTCACAGTAAGAGAGGCAGCCCATCTTCTTTCCCTCTTGCTATACAGATACAAACTATTTCCATTTTACGTTCAGCTTATACTAGGAGGATACGATACTGCTCCAAGACTATTCTCCTTAGATTTATATGGAAGCTTGGTTGAAGAGAAATATACCTCTACTGGAAGCGGATCTCCAATTGCAATAGGGGTGCTCGAAGATGGATATAGGGAAAATATGAGCCCTGAAGAGGCAAGGAAGCTTGCAGTCAAGGCTGTACAGATGGCATTAAAGAGAGATTCTGCAACCGGAGATGGAGTTGATAGTGTTATAATTACTAGTGAAGGGATAAAGGAGTTCAGTGATCCTGTACAACCCTGACATACTTTCTTCCCTTCAGAAATAAGTTCCTTTTGAGCGATTTATAAGTTTCCCGCATCCGTTTGTTTTTCCGTTTCTCTTATGAAAAATAGTCGGGAGTGGTCAGAGATCCCCTATCTGGAACTTTATCTGGGTTGGCTATCCATCTTTGAGTCCTGAAACAATCCCTCATTCAATACATACACTGCTTTAATAGCATCATCAATGAAAATTAAAGCTTAGAAAAGCTTATAGAACTTTATCCCCGCATTGAAAGGCAAAGCTTTCGGTTGTAAGAAACAAATAAAGCTCTTAGTAAAAAAATAGCAAAAAATTTAATTGACGCATATGCTTATACTTAAAAATCGTGCAAAGTTCTAGCCAAAAAATAATTAAAATAAGTAAACATTTTTAGCACGCAATCAAACATTAAAATCGTTGAGTGATCAAAAATGCTTGTTGCAGATGTCAATGTTTGGAAAAATAAAAAAACGATGTTCATCAAAAGGATCGAAAGTGATAGAGAGATAGGATATTTAGATCCTGGGATAGATGAGACTCTATCCCTAATTAACAAAAGAGAGAAGAGCTATACTACAAGCTCCTGCTCAGGACGGATATCGATTGTTGATACAGATTATTTATGGAAAAGGAATGAGCTTCCTTTAATATTTAAAAAACATTCTGAGGTTAGCTCTGAAGAATTAATTTCAATATTTAAAAAAGAACCTATGAATACATTTTGGCTTATCGTAAGCGGTCCAATACTTCATGTGAGAACTTTAGACATTGAAGAAGCGCTTTTTATTTTAAATGCGGGTAGGGAGGCAGGATTTAAGCATTCAGGAATAATGAGCTATTCTGAAGATGGCTACCTTGTAGAACTTATAAGCGGAACTCAGTTTAATTTCCCAATAAAAAACAAAAATGGCTATTTGATAAACATAGAAAAAATAGATTATATAGCTAAGCTTGCAAATAGCGCTCTAGTTGATGGAAGGAGAAAGCTAGAGAAACTTAATCAGTTTTTAAAGGAGAAGGAAAATGAGATCCGATAAACTTTCAAGCGTTGGAGAAATAAAAGCTATAGAGCGACTTTTAAAGCAATACAAAGCATTTTATAGGAAGGATTTTTGCTTTCCTATAGACGATGACGTTCAAGCTTTCTATAACTGCAAGATCTCTATAAAAATTGACGGATATTGCGAGAAATATAGTAGGTACCCATGGGAAAGATGGAGCAATTGGGGGTGGAGAGCTATTACTGGAACTGTAAGCGATCTTTATGCAAAGGGATATACTCCTTTCGGAGTAGTTTACAGTTTAGGGCTTCCGAAAAACTTTCCCTTGAGCAAACTTGAAGATATATCAATTGGCATAAAAAAAGCTATGAGAGAATATGATTTGAGCTTTTTAGGAGGAGATCTTAATGTAAGTTACAAATATGCATGGATAGATGTAGCAGCTTTAGGGACGCATAGCACCTCTTATATATTTCCAAGATCTGGAGCAAAAGCGGGCGACCTCGTGTTCACTACTTTAGTAAATGGATATGGGACTTCTTCTTTGCTATTTTTTGCTTACAAAAACAGACTGTGGAACAAGCTTCCTAGAGAGTTTTTGAATTACACGCCGAGGGCGGTAAAGGAATTTCCATTAGTTTCTAAAGCAATTAAAGTGAATTCTTCTATAGATTCAAGCGATGGTTTAGCAAAGAGTTTATGGATTTTAGCAAAATCAAGCAATGTTGTAATTCATATTGACAATATTCCGATTCATGGAAAAGTGATCAGTTATCTTAAAAACTTCAACTTAAATATTGAAGAGTTTGCTCTTTATGGCGGAGAAGAGTACGAGGTAATTTTTACTACCAGTGAAAAAGAAGATAGAGTTATACGAGTTTGCAAGAGTGCTGGAATAGAATGTATAAAGATAGGAAAAGTAATAGAAAAGAGTGACAAACCGAAAATCATTTTTAACAATAGAGAAATAAAACCAGAGGGCTGGGATCAGTTTTTAAGCACTTAATTGGGTGACCACATTGAATAAAATTATAACCATCGACGGTAGCCTGGGGGAAGGAGGAGGGCAAATTTTAAGAACTTCTTTGGCTCTTTCAGCTATACTCGGCATGCCATTGAAGGTAATAAACATAAGAGCAAAAAGGGAGAACCCGGGACTACAGCATCAACACATAACTGCAGTAAAAGTGGTCTCTGCCTTAAGTAATGCAAAAACTGAGGGTCTTTATCTAGGAAGTAAAGAGCTACTTTTTTACCCAAATAAGCTCTCTGGTGGGAATTTTGAATTTGATGTAGGAACTGCTGGAAGTGTAATGCTTGTACTTCAGGCAATTCTTCCTATTTTACCTTTCCTTGAAACCAGCACCAAAATTGTATTAAAAGGAGGAACAGATGTTCCTGGTGCTCCTACCTTTGATTACTTTAAAAACGTAACATTGGAGCTTTTAAAGCGTATTGGAATCGACATGAAGGCGAATATTAAAAGAAGGGGATATTACCCAAAGGGAGGAGGAATTGTTGATATATTTATAGAGAGCCCAAAAGGAAGGTTAAAAAACATAGAATTAGTAAAGCGGGGAGAATTGAAAAAAATAAAAATATTTAGTGTTGCTCACAAATTACCATCACATATAGCAAAAAGGCAGGCGTTATCTGCTCAAAGTTTTTTAGAAGAAAGACTTCAGGGTATCCTGTACGAGACAGAAATTGAAGACGATGAAAAGAATCATGAACTCGCATCATTTAGTCCTGGGACTTCTATTTCTATAATAGCTGAGGCAAAAGAAAGTATCCTCGGAGGAGACTCTCTTGGAAAGAAAGGAAAACCTGCGGAAAAGGTAGGAGAAGATGCCGCAAAAGTCTTAATTGAAGATATCTCTACTCAAATGGCGCTTGACAGATTTATGAGCGATATGATAATACCATTTTTAGCTTTAGCAAAAGGTAAAAGCAAAGTGGGCGGCTCTAGGCTGACGCTACACGCTATTACAAATATTCTTGTAATTGAAAAAATACTAAATATAAAAGCAAAAGTATTAGGCAAGCAAGAAGAACCTTTTATAATTGAAGTTGATGGAATTGATCCTTTCAGTTTGTATGTTAAATGAGTAAATAAGTGGTTTTTCTAAGAGAATATATTTATTAGATGTACATAAAAAGATAAAATATTTGTTAAGGTGATATTAAATGAGCACTGGTAAAAAAGTTACATTGAGCATTATAAAAGCAGATGTAGGCGGTCTTGCTGGACACCATGTAGTGCATCCCGACCTAATAGCAACAGCCACTAGAATGCTTTCAGAAGCAAAAGAGAGCGGAATAATAGAAGATTTCTATGTCACTAATGTTGGTGATGATCTGCAACTCATAATGACACACTACAGAGGCGTGGATAGCAAAGATGTTCACTCGTTAGCGTGGGATACTTTCAAAGAAGCGACAAAAGTTGCACAAAAGCTAGGTCTTTATGGAGCTGGTCAGGATTTGTTGAGTGATGCATTTTCCGGAAATGTAAGAGGCATGGGTCCAGGCGTAGCGGAAATGGAATTTATCGAAAGAACTAGTGAACCTGTCGTTGCTTTTATGGCAGATAAAACTGAACCTGGTGCATTTAACCTTCCATTTTACAAGATCTATGCTGATCCATTTAATACAGCTGGGCTTGTCATAGATCCTAAGTTACACAGTGGTTTCAAATTTGAAATTTGGGATCTAATTGAACATAAACAGTATTTCTTGAATGCTCCAGAAGATTCTTATGACATATTGGCGCTTATCGGAACAACCGGTAGATTTACTATAAAAAGAGTTTACAGAAAAGATAATAATGAGATTGCAGCTGCAGTAAGTAGCGAAAGACTTAACCTAATTGCAGGAAAATATGTAGGAAAGGACGACCCTGTTGCTATAGCGAGAGCTCAGTCGGGATTTCCAGCTTTAGGAGAAATACTAGAGCCATTTTCATTTCCACATCTAGTAGCCGGATGGATGAGAGGTAGCCATAATGGACCTTTAATGCCAGTCTCTCAAAAAGATGCCAGATGTACTAGATTTGATGGTCCTCCGAGAATAATAGCATTAGGTTTCAATATAAAAGATGGAAAGCTTATAGGTCCAACTGACCTATTTGATGATCCTGCGTTTGATGAAACCAGAAGAACAGCCCAGATAATAGCCGATTATATGAGAAGGCATGGACCTTTCATGCCACATAGATTAGGGCCAGAAGAAATGGAATATACCACTCTTCCTCAAGTTTTGAAAAAGTTAGAAGAAAAGAAAATCTAAATTTTTTATTTTTTATTATGATTTGATATTTCTTTGTTTAATATCAGGAAGTTTTTAAATAAAAATTCATTCACTAAAAAATAATAAGAATTGAAAAATATGAATAAAAATATTAGGAAAGTAAAAGACCAATTATATTATACCCCGCTGTTTTAAGAGAGCTCCCATAAGACCCGAGATAAACGGGACAATGAATGGGGGTGTTGGCAGCGGGGGAAAATCGGTTTTTGGTTTCTGCAAAAATATTTATGAACTTTGAATTCTATTGTGTCGATAATGCTCAATGTTCCTCGGATTTTGAGCTTTATATAGAAGAAAGTTGTGTATCTTTTATTTGTCGATTGAAACGTATAGCAAATATCTCAAAAACAATGGTCTCCAATCTTCATAAATGACGAAGCATTTATCATAAGCAAAAAATAGAAATCTGTAAATATTATTCTGCTTCCTTCCGTATGTTTTCGTGTACACATTCTTTCAATTGAAATACATAAGAATGGTCAAAGAACCTCTCCAGATCTTTTCTCTAAGCCGTCAGTCTTTCATCTTTTCCATAGGTTCAATCATCAATAAAGCGCATGCGTATGAAATTTGGAAATTGTGCCACCTAGGAAGTGAAAAAGAAGCTTTTTAGGGTAAGAGCACCCTTAAGGCTACAACAATACCTATAAAAGCTATTGAAATTATGATTATAGTTGTAGGGGTTATTGTAATTTTTGCACTAGTATCTTCATAAAAGCTTATTAGCCCAGCAGCAGACATTAACCCGCTTGGTTTTTTCTTCTTTTCTTTAGATTTTGATGACATCGTTTTTTCCTCTGCGATGCTTGATATTTATATTTATGTTAAGAAATTAAAATATTTTTTGCCAACATACTCATGAAGATTCCAAACTCAACCTGCGGCGGCAACTCTTTTTCTATGCCAGATATTTTTAAATATGTGGCATTTGGAAGAAGCTCATTTTTTCCGAAGCCTACGTCATTACCAGAAAATATAAGTAATATTCTATCATTATCCTTAAGTCCAAGCTGTTCTAAAGATTTAAACTCAACTCCATAAGCTTGAGTAAACTGAAATATTTTATATCCTTGAAAAAATTGTAGAAAATCCCCGATATCTTGCAAAATTAAAAAATTGACGTTACTTTTAAATAACGCTTTGCTTATTTCAGCGATCCCATACTGCGCTGCAGCTCCTGTAACCCTTGAAATCGCAAAAGTATTTATGAATTTTTTATACGCTTGCACAGTCTTAAAGAAATCCGAAAGCCTATATGTGCTACTAATATCGTGCAATCCAACTACTATTTCTACCATTACTCTTCATCTCACCATATGGCTTAATCGAAATTAATTTTCTATCCCTAAAAAACTTTTGATAGATTATTAAATAAAAACGGAAACGATTTCTATTCTTCATAGAAGGTTGCAATTATTTCTTGTATGGAACGATGGAATACTGTATCTGCATCACTCCATGTAGCCCGCTTAGAGATTGATACAGCCTTTTTATTCTGCTGACCTCACCCTTTATAGCAATTATAAGCAAACATTCTTCCTTACTAACATGAACGTGCAAAGCTGAAACAATGACATCCATATATTCGTGCTGAATATCAGTTATCTTTTCCTCCAACCTACCAGTTTCATGGTTATAAAGCATAATTATAGCTCCTGCTACTGATCCTTTACTGAGTAACCACCTGTTTCTCGCAACAAACTCGCTTGCAGCATTTTGCAAAGCCTTGGATCTAGAATTTATTCCCAGCTCTTTTGAAACTTCCTCTAATTCTTTATATAACTCATATGGAAATGAAACACCGAATTTTACAACCAAAAGCCTCGCCATTTATGGTAAAGATGACAAATTTATATAATTCTTAAGGCATCATTTCTTATTTAAGTTTAATGTTAAGAGTTTCAGGACTGGTGGAGTTTTTATCTTTGATTGCTTATATGGAGGATTAGTTCCGAATTAAAAACAAGTGATCTTTAAAAATGTAATGATTTTATTGCCCATATTGTTATTTAATTTTAAATGCTATCGCTCATATTTTATTTTCTCCGTTATTCGGATTTGCGCTCTCTAGAAACTCTCTGATGTCATTTAATGCCGTTCTTACGCAGAGCTTTATGTTTTCTCTTGCAACTCCTTCTGGACATTTCTCTATAATTAAATTGATATTGTCATTTTTAAGCAACTCCTCAAGCTCTATAGGTTTCATTCTTGCCATGTTTTCCAGCTGAAGGCATCTTGGTCCAACGAACTTCCAAAGATCTGGATGAATGCTTTTTACTATGTAATAAATGTTCCAAGCTAGTGCCCTAATTTCCCACTGTGCTTTCATACACATCCTCAAACCAAAAAAATTAAGAAGCTCTCTTGCATTCATAGTCACTACGATCTTTGTTTTTACTGCTTGCGGTAGAACATATCTCGCATCTTCTGGAGGCATTCCCATATTTATTAATTCTTGATACTCTTCGAAGCTTTTCTTTATAGAATTTATATATTTCTCTAAAGCTTTGTCTCCCTTCTTCAGAATGCTTTTTGGTATCACGTAATAATTTTCAATTTCTTTAATTCTCTTATATCTTTGACTTAGCTGACTATAGCTCGCAAGCCTGTGTCTAACAAGCTGATGCGTAAGAACTCTTGATACGTCTTCAATAAGAAAGGTATATGTGCAGTGCTCCCAAGGGCTTGTATGTCCTCTTGACATCGTCTCCTTTAGCCACTCTTTTTTCTCATCTTCCTTCATCTCATTCCAGCTTTCCGAGAATTCCTTTTGAGTTATTGTCTGCTTGGCAGCTACGGCGATAAGCTTCTCGCATTCTTTAGTATAGCTTATCAGCGTAACTTTCATTTTTCTTACCTACTATTCAATTTTAACACTGATTCTAATTATCAGTTCTAGCAATTTATCTATTTCTATGAGGAAGTTCAAAAAGCTCTTAATAGGAACGACGGGGACTGAGTTTAGCAACCCATAGTTTTTAGAAACTAAAGTAACTAAAACTGGAACCAATTTAACTTCACACGGCCTTCTTATGCATGCTTTATTGCCAAGCAATAACAAGAATTCCTCATTTTCTAGCAAAAGCTTTGTCCTTTCCACTTGCTTATTTGCTGCAAATTCTATCCTTCCTCTTGAGGCAGATCTTGGGGACCAATGCTTGCAGTCAACTATTAAAGCTAAACCTGTTTTAATTGCAACTATGTCGATTTCAGCCCGAGAAGGCTTTCTAATTCTGTAGTTTCTAAGGACTTCATACCCATATTGTTCTAATATTTCACTTAGCTCTTTTTCAAAGTCTTTCCAAGATAAGTATCTGGAAACCACATAAGGTGAAATACCTTTATGTATCGCAGATATAGCAAGTTCTAGTCTATTTTCTACACTGACAATGCCATCTTCTATATTGATCCCTCTTAGATCTTCTATTAGCTTTTTAACTAGAAATTCGTTTGTTAACGATATTTCCGCAAGATAAGAGATCGTCGCCTTATTCTCTTTTAGAAGATAATTTACAATGCTTTCCAAATCGATTTACCTTTGTTAAATCATTACTATCCTTGCAAATGGTGTGGCAGGTTTAAACGGTATTCCTGTTCCACTGTAAAATTTAGTGAACCATTCGTAATAGTGCAACCTCATTGTGTGAGCAAACACTACGATTCCTTCCAAAGCAGCTGCAAGAAGGTTCCCAAAAATATATATTGTTATCCCTGCAATTGCGCCGATGGTACCCTTCCAGACGAGAAGAGCCATAATAGTAAATGCGTACATAACTCCAATATGTGCAACGCTGAGACCCAAAATTCTTAAAAAGCTCGCTGTATTGCCTATGAGCATTATGCCTGTTTCAAAAGTTTCAATGAACGATGTCGTCAATGCTGAGATCCCTGCCTTTACTCGTTTCTTTGAGACATAAAATAAAGGCTCAAACAAAAGAAGCATAAAAAGAGAGGCTAAAACACCGAATCTTATTAGCATTACCTCAAAGCCTGGACCTCCGAAGACTGCTTCTTTTATCAATCCTCCTGCCACGCTTGGAGAGTAAATGAGGAAGGGATACAAAGCTAGCGAGAATGCGAGAAATTTTGGCAATTTTATTGCTACCGCATCAAAATATTCTCTTGCCATCAAAGAGTTTATAAGTCCAAATAGTGTGCCCGAAATTAGTAGAATGGAGCCTATCTTAAGAGAGATATTTATGAGGAAGTATATGGATAGCGAGCCTTCTTCAAATGGGGACGGAATTAGTGGGTGTCCGTTCCAAAGTAACTGTGAAAGATTAGTCAGGCTTCCAAAAAATTCTCCTGATAAAATTCCGGTCACCATGCCTGCTATGCCTAAATATATTGCCAAGAGACCTGTATTGTACCAACCTTCTCTCCCTTTCGATGCTTTTATCATATATATACCAAAGAGCAAAACGAGTAGCCCGTGTCCTAGATCAGGAAACATTATGCCGAAAATTATGGGAAACGTGATAGCCATAAAATATATGGGGACAATTTCATGCGGCAAAGGATACCCATAATTCTCTACAAGCATACTGAAAGGTTTCAGCAATTTATTAACCTTAATTTCTGTGGGAAGTTTTTCTTCTTTAACAGCTTTAAGTGTAATTTCTTCCCATATTACCAATATTCTATTGTCAAGAGCTTTCTTTATAAAAGAAATGATTTTTTCTGCTTCGTAAGCAGGAATGTAGCCTCTAACATAAGAAAAGTAATCGGTATTTTTGATCTGTGAATAAATTCTCAATGCTTCTTTAACTGTATACATTCTAGAATACAAATCCTTTAGATATACTTCTTTTGCCTTAATTTTCTCCTCTAACTCTTCTATTTTCTTATCAAACTCACTTATCTTTTTCTTAAGCTCTTCATATGCAAGATGGAAATTTGAGGGAAGATCTTTTGGTATTACAACTTCAGAAAACCCTGATTCTGCAAGTATTTTTTCTATCTCCTTTTCATCTTCTTTTTTGTATAAAATTACAGCAACATTGCTCTCTTCTCCTTTTTCAACAAATATATAACAGTTGAATTTTCTCATTTTTTCAAGAAATGAAGGTATCATCTCGATATCTATATAACCAACTTTAAATCCCAAATAGCCATATTTTTTCTCTTCATTTAAGTCAAAATCAAGATCTTTCAATGGTTCAATCTCTTTTAAAAACGCATCAATTTTTTCTCTATCACTCTTTGAGCTTTTAAGCTCTGATATGATAGGTTCGATTTCCTTCTCAAGCATATCATATTCTGCAGAGATACTCTTAGCAGTCTCTATCCATTTTGATACTTTTATTTCTCCTCCGTTTCGAATTCCATATATATTTATATCACTTAAAATACTTGAAAATTTATTTACCTTACCTTCGATTTCTTGCGAATATCTTAAAATTTCATTATTATATGACCCTGGATAGGCTATAGACAGCTCTGCAGGATGAAACTTTTCTGTAAGCATCAAAGATGTTACAAGCTTGTCACTGTAATCTTTAGGAACAATTAACGTAATGCCTGTAACGCTATTCGGAATAAACATCTTGATTTACCTTGAAAGATTTCTAATCAAACAGAAAGCAAACTTTAATTAAATTTTAATTATATCTATTAATGTCAATATTTTTATAGTTTTTTTAATTAATTACTATAATAAGTTTAAGTGGATACACATGAGTGCTCAGATCAATAATGGCAAAGTATTAGTAATCGGAGGAAAGAACTTAGTTCTGATGTACAAGATGATAGGTTGCGAAGGAATAGAAGAGAGAAACCCAGACAATATTGCACAGATTATAGAAACTTATGCTAAAAGGCAAGATATCAGCGTTATTTTGGTTGAAAAAGAATTAGGAGAGCTTATATCGTCAGATATCGAAAACATTAGAAAAAAGACTGGAAAGATTATTTTTTACTTGCCTTCACCCTCAAGTGCTATGGAGCCTACGGACATCAGAAAAATGGTCATGAGAGCTTTAGGGTTATAAATAATAATTGACTTTGGTGGTTTGCCTTGGAAGAAGGTAATATTGAGTCCTTGCTTGAATATGTTATCAACAAGGTAATAAATGAATTCAAGGATACCGTTGAAGAATTGCGTAAAGATGCACATGAATTGCTCGACGATGCATATAAAAATACGAAGAATTCTCTAGTTAAGGAGCTTAGCGACCTTTATGAGAATTACGTTGAAAGCGTGAATAACTTAAGGTCATTAAGGCAGTATGAAATAAAAATAAAAACTCAAGAAAAAAAAGCGGAAATCGTTGACCTTGCGCTTAAAGAAGTTGAGAAGAAGATCTTTTATGAGCTTGATAAAGAGGAAAAGAAAATTATTTACGAAGCAATACTTTCAAAACTAAAGGAGTCTATAAAGTTGACAAACGGAGAGATCCACATTGAAAAGGAAGACAAAGATCTTGTTTCTAAGATTATAAAGAAAAAATTAGAAGATAGTAAAGAAAAGATTAAAATTATTGACGATCTTCCCTCCGGCACTGGAGGAATTAAATTTGTCTCTCAAGACGGTTCAACTGTTTATGATTTTACCTTGAAAAAGATATTTGAACTTTCTAAGTTTGAACTAGCCTCAATTGTTTATAATGTTTTATTCGGGGGTGAAGAAAAATAGCAATAACAGGTAAGATCAAGAGGATTTCAGGATCGCTTATCGTAGCTGAAGGGATGAAGGGAGTAAAGATGTACGAAGTTGTAGAAGTTGGTAGCGATGGAATCATAGGAGAGGTCACGAGGATCGTAGGCGATGACGCATATATACAGGTATATGAATCAACTTCAGGTATTAAGCCAGGAGATATAGTTGTATCCTCGGGTTCTCCCCTCTCTGTTGAGCTCGGACCAGGACTGTTGACACAGATATACGACGGAATACAAAGACCTTTAGAAGTAATTAAAGAAAAAAGTGGTTCAATTTTTATTAGAAGAGGTATTAAGAGCCCTGCACTTCCAAGGAATAAAAAATGGCACTTTATGCCAAATAAAGAGCTCAAAACAGGAGATGAAGTAAGTAGCGGCACAGTGCTAGGTAGCGTTAAGGAGACAGAACTTATTGAGCACAGAATACTCGTCCCGCCTAATATTAGTGGGAAATTGACTTTTTTGGCTAAAGAAGATGATTATAGTGTTGAAGATGTAATAGCAAAAGTTACTAAGGAAAATGAAGAAAGAGAATTAAAGTTATATCATAATTGGCCGGTGAGAATTCCAAGACCTTTTAAAGAAAAACTCGAGCCTACAGAACCACTTATCACTGGCTTAAGAATAATAGATACATTCTTTCCAATAGCAAAAGGAGGAACAGCCGCTATTCCTGGAGGCTTCGGTACAGGAAAAACAGTCACTCTTCATGGTATTGCTCAGTGGAGTGAAGCAAAAGTGGTCATTTACATCGGGTGCGGTGAAAGAGGAAATGAAATGACGGAAGTTCTTGAAAAGTTTCCTCATTACAAAGATCCATGGACAGGAAGACCGCTGATGGAAAGAACTATACTTATTGCAAATACGAGCAATATGCCTGTTGCTGCAAGAGAAGCTAGCATTTATGTCGGAGTGACACTTGCAGAGTATTACAGAGATCAAGGATATGATGTTTTGCTTGTAGCCGACTCAACCAGCAGGTGGGCTGAAGCACTTAGAGAAATTGGAGGCAGGCTTGAAGAGATGCCTGCTGAAGAGGGATACCCAAGCTATTTAGCATCAAGACTTGCTGAATTTTATGAAAGAGCTGGTAGAGTTATAGCACTTGGCGATCCAAAGAGGATAGGATCAGTTACTCTTGGCGGTGCAGTATCGCCCCCAGGTGGGGACTTTACAGAGCCAGTAACCAGCCATACAAGAAGGTTTGTGAGAGTATTCTGGGCACTAGACACGACATTAGCTTATTCCAGGCATTATCCTGCTATTAACTGGCTGACCAGCTATAGCGCATATGCAGAGACTGTTGCTGAATGGTGGAAAAAGAATGTCAGTCCTAGCTGGGCCGAGGACAGACAGAAGGCCTTAAATATTTTGTATAGAGAGAATGAGATTAAGGAGATTGTAAGGCTTGTTGGAACAGAGGGTTTAAGCGAGAGCGATAAGCTCATTTTGTTTATAGCAAACGTTCTTAAGGATGGATTTCTTAAGCAAAATGCATTCGATCCTATAGATGCCTTTAGTGAGCCAAAGAGACAATACAAGATGCTAAAATCGATTCTTGAGGTATATGAAAAGCTTAATGCCATAATTTCAAGTGGAAAGGCAAACATGTCAGAATTAGAGGAATTGATAAAGGACGATATATCGTCGCTTGTAAGAGGAAGATATTCTATTCCTCATAATAAGCTTGAAATGTTCGATAACATAATAAGAGGCATATTTGAAAAGGTCAAGAAGTACGAAAACTTTTGAGGTGATAATATTGGAGAGCACAAGAAGAATTCATGGAGTAATGGAGTCAAAAGAAATAGAAATGATAAGAGGCCCCCTTCTGTTTGTAAAGGTTTCTTCAGGAGTCGCTTTTGATGAAGTTGTTGAAGTTGAGTTGCAAGATGGTGAGAAAAGGAGGGGAAGAGTGCTCGATGTTAGTAAGAATTTAGCCGTAATACAAATATTTGAGGGGACGACTGGGATAGGATCTCTAGGAACAACTGTAAGATTTCTAGGAGAGACTTTTGAAGTTGGAGTCTCCGAAGATATGCTCGGCAGGATTTTTGATGGGCTCGGAAACCCGATTGATGGTGGTCCCATGGTAATTGCCACCGAAAAGAGAGATATAAACGGTGATCCGCTAAATCCTGCATCTAGAGCTTATCCCAAAGACTTTATACAGACTGGAGTAAGTGCTATAGATGTAATGAATACTCTTGTTAGAGGGCAAAAGTTACCAATTTTCAGCGGTGGAGGCTTACCGCACAATATGTTAGCTGCACAAATCGCGAGGCAAGCAGTAGTTAGGGGTGAAGGAGAAGAATTCGCTGTAGTGTTTGCAGCAGTAGGCATAAAGTACGATGACTTCCTGTTCTTCAAGAGATTCTTTGAGGAAAGCGGAGCAAAAAACAAAGTAGCAATGTTTGTTAACTTGGCGAATGAGCCTGCAATGATAAGGCTGATTACTCCAAGGGTTGCTCTGACATTAGCTGAATATTTGGCATATGAAAAAGACATGCACATACTTGCAATTATAACTGATATGACAAATTATGCTGAAGCATTAAGAGAAATTAGTGCTGCTAGAGAAGAAATACCTGGCAGACAGGGATACCCTGGATACATGTACAGCGACTTCGCCTCAATTTATGAGAGGGCAGGAAGGGCTATCGGAAAGAAGGGGAGCATTACACAGATGCCCATTTTGTCAATGCCTAACGATGATATAACGCATCCAATCCCAGACTTAACTGGCTATATTACTGAGGGACAGATCGTTTTAGACAGAGGCCTATTCAATAAAGGTATTTATCCCCCAATAAACGTCTTAATGAGCCTATCAAGGCTTATGAAAGAAGGAATAGGTCCAGATAAAACTAGGGAAGATCACGGCGATGTTTATAACCAATTATATGCAGCATATAGCAGAGCACAAGAGCTTAGAAGTTTAGCAACGATCATTGGGGAAGAAAGCCTTAGTTCTACTGATAAACTGTATTTAAGATTCGCTGAATCGTTTGAGAGAACGTTCATAAATCAGTCTCCTACAGAAAATAGGTCAATAGAGCAGAGCTTAGACTTAGCCTGGTCTATATTATCTATTTTGCCAGAATCTGAGCTCACAAACATTAGGACAGAGCTCATCAATAAGTACTATAAGAAAGGCATGGAAGCTGAACCGAAATGAGCTTTGATAAAAGAAGCACATTGCCAACAAAAATCAATCTAATCAAATTGAAGAGAGACCTTACACTTATAAGAAGAGTTAGAGAGGTTTTAGAAGAGAAGAGATCAGCGCTACTTTTATATCTTAATACAATGATTAAAGAATATGAAAAGCTTTATAATGAGACTTCTTCAGAATTAAAGAAGGCATACGATACCTTGCAAGCAAGCCTTCTAACTATAGGCTATAACAGATCCAAGGAAATATCTGATATTGTCCCTTCTACTCTAAGAGTAAATGTTAAGATAAGAGCGCTTTTTGCAGTTAAAGTTCCTTACATCTCTATAGCTGAGAATTCTTTTCCAAAAATGGACTTCCCCTCTGATGTCCCTCCTTCATTGATAGAATCGAGAGAGAAGCTAAAGGAAGTTTTTGAGAAGCTCCTACGATTAATTGAAGTTGAAAATACACTGTTTACTATAATAAACGAACTGAAAACTACACAGAGACTGATAAACTCTATAGATTATTCGATTATTCCTAACTACGAGAAAACGATAAGGTATATTTCACTTGTACTGGACGAAAGAGAAAGAGAGGAATTCTCTAGACTAAAAATGATAAAGAAGATTCATGAAGAAGCTTAAACTTTCTTCATCCCCGCCTTAAAAGGCAAGGCTTTCAGTTGTAATCGTAAGAGAGGAAATCTTTAAAAACTAAATCCATAGTTTTCACCAAAAAACAATTTCGAAATAGATTATGATAATACGAGCTTTCCCTCATTTTCAAGGGCTTCTAAAATCCACAATGCAACTACAGTCGCTACTTCTTTTCTTGCAGAAAAAGGATCTGTTTTTATTCCATATACTGATTCATATGCCTTTAAGGCTATTCCGCTATCAATTCTGTTAATTATTTTTGCAACGAGCTCATCTATTATCTCTGAAACTTTTAATCTTGTCTTTTTTTCTCTGATCAGCTTTTCCGCATAATCTAAATCATCAGTACTGAGTACAACATCCTTCTCTTTTTCTGGGCTTTCTCTTTTTGCAATTTCCCAGTATTTAAATATAAGCTCATAGTTGGCACCAAGTTTTCCTGAAGCAAGCAATGGAAGCTTTTTTTCTACCAAACTTATTTGCCTCGACAAACTGTTTTGAGTTTCATAAAAGTTTATATTTTGATGTTAATGTTATTTCTTCGCTATTTATAAATCTCTCCGCATTTGATTTCTAGAGTTGAGCTGCTCTGTGAAGG
>NZ_JBMFSV010000011.1:0-40652 GCF_049967375.1 Fervidicoccus sp.
GTCCTCCCGAAGCCTGTCTGAATCTCATCATCTATTAGTACTATCCCATACTCATCAGCGATCTTCCTGAGGCCTACTATGAAGCTTTTAGGAGGCACGAGGACTCCCCTATCCCCCTGTATAGGCTCAAATATTATAGCAGCGAACCCCTTCCCATATGCATCCACCTGGAGGGTCCTCTCGATCTCTCCAAGGAGTATCTCTCCATACTCCTCAGGCTCAATACCTCTCGGTCTCCTGAACGTATCTGGATACTTGAAGAAGTATACATAGGGGTATGCATTGAGTTTTTCTCTGATCTCTGGTCTAAACGAACCAGAGACAGAAATACTAAGATATGTGGTTCCATGATAGGAATTCTCAAACGAACCTAGAAGTTTCTTTCCTGAAAAGTAGAGAGATGACCTTAAAGCAATATCAACTGCTGCTCCTCCACTTAGCTCAAACGCAACCTTTTTCTCAAAGGTTCCAGGAGTTATTTCCTTTAAAATTTCAGCTAACTTTATACTTTTTTTATGATACAGATACTGTGTATAATGCAACATGTTTTTGAGCTCCTCTAACAAGGAAGTCACTACTTCATCGTTATTTAGGCCAGCATTATACAAGGCAGCACTGGAGAGAAAATCTATATATTCTTTTCCGTTGACATCAAAGATTCTTGACCCTTCTATTTTCTTCACTATTAATGGAAAATACTTATAGGAGGAAGCTCTCGAAATTGACTTCCAATATCTATCAAAAATACTGTTTTCCAAAATTAAACACCACAAATAAACAAAAATTTAAATTAATTACTATAAAAATTTTTACTAAAAATAAAAACTACTTCATCTTTATGTTTAAATTTTAAGTAAAAATTAAAAATAAAGGAGTGAAGAAAAATGGAAAAATATAAAATATTAGTAACCGGCTTTGAGCCATTTGGAGGCTATAAGCAAAACCCCTCACAAATTATTGCCGAGCATCTTCCAGAAAAAATAGAAAAAGAGATGCCAAATGTTGAGCTTCAAACAGCAATATTGCCTGTAGCTTATAAGAAAGCTAAAGATAAACTCTTAACTCTTCTTGATAGCTATAAACCAGACATAGTGCTCAGCATGGGTTTGTGGGCAGGCATATCTTATGTTACTATGGAAAGAGTTGCTGTTAATATTATGGATGCGAGAATTCCTGACAACGATGGTTATCAACCAATCGATGAGCCGATTTATACAGAAGGACCAAATGCTTATTTTTCAACTCTTCCAATTAAATCTATAGTGAAAAGATTGAAGGAATCTGGAATACCTGCATCGGTCTCCAATACTGCAGGTACATTCTTATGCAATTATGTTATGTATATTGCTCTCCACAGTAGAGCTACAAAAGGATATCCAAGAAGATCAGGATATATGCACGTTCCTCTCCTTCCAGAGCAGACAGCGTCTGTGAAGTCTGAGTTTGGAATCCCTCCTAGCATGTCACTTGAAAATATGATAAGAGCAGCAATCATAACGTTAAAAGTGACTGTTGAGAAATTTTACGTCGGAGACGAAAAAATTTCGTTATAAAAAAATAAAAATTTTTTAATTTTATTCTTCTATATCGACAGCTTCTTCTGGTTCTTCTTTTAATGCTGAAATCTTAGCCCAATAAATGAATATTAACGCTACTATTATGATAACTACAAAGTCCCATGGGAACGATAGAATGCCCTTTCCTCCGAAAGTTGTTTCGCCAAGGTAGCTTATTATGTCCAAGACAATAATGTATGTTAGATACCATATTCCGTTTTTAATGTCTCCTCTCGCTTCGCCTTTTGCTACATAGTAGATGAATAGCGGAAGGAATATAAATAAGGCAATAGTTCCCCATAGAGTATATGGATATGTTGCCCAGTAGAATATGAGGCTACTGCTTACCATTGCTACCGGTGCTAATATACTGTAAAAGGTGCTCTTAATTTTCTTTCTGGCTAGTATTCCAATGACAGCAGCAGGCCCTGTTGCATAAAGTATATTAGAAGATGCTACTACGACATCTACTGATTGGCTATATAATCGTATTACAAACAAGTAAACAATCTCTCCTATCAGTGACGCGATTAATCCCCATATAGGAGTTCCTGTTTTCTTGTCAACCTTTAAGAAAGCTTTTGGCATGTATTTAGCTTTTGCGGCTGCATAGAACAGCCTTGGGAGGCCACCCTGTTCTACTATTGAAACTCCAAATGGAGATATAATTCCGTCTAATAAAAACAAATAGTACATCCATATTAAGCCGTATCCTAAAGCCATAGCTGCGAATGGTCCGCTGAGGTTTGCAATTCCTGCCCAATTTCCTGGGTAAAGGTTAATTCCCATTTTTGCAGCTATAGGTGCAAGCTTTTCCCAGTCAATAGCTCCTACAATAGCTACAGACATAAACACATATACTACTAGCACTATAGCCCATGCAACAATTTCAGACCAGTTCAACTTCTTGACAATTTCTTCTTTTGCCTCACCTGCAAATATTGCCGTTCTTCTGAATCCTGTATATGCAAATATGCTTGCTCCAGCAGCAGCAAATATTCCAGGTATACCCATTGGCATTACTGCTATGCTGGGATCGGTAAAGTTCTTAGGACTCCAGAAGAACAGGAACATAGTAAGTCCGAAGAGAAGTATTAGGCCTAATTTTATTGCTGTAATTACAAAGTTGCTTGTCGAAACACTTCTGGCCCCTAAGTAAACGATAACTGATACTAAGACAGTTAATATAACCTCAACAATATATCCTAGTATAGTCGGATATCCGCTAGGTTCCAACAGAACAGGCCAGAAGAGATTCAGGTATCTTACTATAGCCTGTGCTTCTACAGGGATTATTATCATTGAAAAGTAGAATATTGCGTTGACTGATGCTAAAAATGAGACCAAACCTCCATGAGAGTAGTAGGGATATCTTGACATTCCTCCAGAAACTGGATATAGCTCAACCAGCAGGCTATATATTAGAATTACCGGCAGAATAAAAATACCTGCCACTAACCAAGAGATCCACTCATATGGTCCAGCATAAGCGGCAACTACGAAAGGCAGTAATAGTATTCCTGAGCCTATCATTGTTCCTATGTTTAGCATCACGTTATCCCAAAAGCCGAGAGCTTTCTTATAATGCTTGCTGTCTTTATACTGGGTACTTGTGCTATTTTTTAAATCTTCCATATTTTTTTCAGACTTCTCGCTCATAGCTTCACCTATGATAAAGTTATTTAAAAAATTTGGAAAAATATTTTTTAAGTTCTTATATTTATTTTTTTCGATAATTTTTTTAGAACAACCTATATGAAAATAATCACTGAAATAATTAAAATAAAATCTAATTTATTTTTTATATATAGTTAGATAATTTATTTAAATTATAAATTTTTATAAATTATAGCGTATTTTTAATAGTTAATAAAGGTGATCACTTAGTTACATTTTAGGGTTCCATATGAACAGGATTAGTTCTTATATTAGTGTAATACGCATTTTTTGTTTAATTGCTGTAGCCACCTTATCAAAAAATAAGATGCTTTTTTAGTAATTACAAAAAGTAGCAATTCTTTAAGTAAACGATTTCCCTATACTAAGAGCTAGTTCAGTTCAATTGCAACGTGCCATAGAAAAAACATGAAATTTATTTAAGAGAGGCATTATATTAAATACTTTATAGTTAAAAATACATATGAAGGTTTAATTCCCAATTGACACTATTTATCTATAGACAGTTTGTTTTTATTAAAATATTTGCTTTGTAAGGTAAATGGCTATGGCAACTTTGAAGAGGGACAGAAAAGAAAACGGTCCAACATTATTTGATTTTATAAACTCAAGTAACAAAAAAGAAAAGACGGCAAACAATTTTGCAGAAGACTTGACGTATAACCAGGATAAAGAACTTAAAGTTCACGAAGATGAAGTGCAAAAGTTAGCATATATATCTAAAGACAATTCGATCGAATATATTTCCAGCTTATTGCTTAATGGAAATGCAAAAGGCGAAGAGGAAAATGAGAAGAAGATTGAAGAACTAGGTAAATCGAGTATAGTTGTTAATGAAAATAAAAAAATTGTATGGTTCGTTAAAGTTGATAATGCTACAATTAATGATGGATATTTGCTCTCTTACTATTACGATAATCACAGAAACAAAGCAGTTCTGTGTTTTTATGAAGAAAAAAGCGGAAGGATCTTGTATTGGTATGACAAGACCGATCATAAGCCATATTTTCTCGTGAAGGAAAGCCCAGAAGAAATAGATAAGATATTAAACGGGTCTTTAAAACAGAAGGTGATAAGCAAAGATATTGTCTTAAAAATCAACCCGCTTACAATGAAAAATGAGCACTATACAAAGATTACAGTCACAGATCCGCTTGCTGTAAAAGAAATGAGAGATAAGTTCAGAGACAGCTGGGAAAGCAATATAAAATACCACCATAACTTCATATTCGATAGACAGCTGATACCCGGAGCAAAATATAATGTATTAGGAAAAAATCTTGCTCTCGCATTTGAGGGTAATTCCATTCCGAAAGAAATAGAACAGAGCTTTTCAAATGAGGACGAAGAAACCTTAAAGTTTGTAAGAGATGTTTATCCTCTTTTTGAGCAGTCTCCTCCGCAACCAAAAATGGCTGCCATAGATATAGAGGTCTTTTCTCCGTACCAAAACAGAGTTCCTGATGTATCGCAAGCACTATATCCTATTGTAGCTATATCGATTAGCACTACGGATGGAAAGAAGATTGTTCTTACAAGCGCATACCCTCTTTCAAGTAAGGATCCTATTAAATCGGAAACTAAAGACATAGAAGTTTATGTGTTCGATGATGAGTATTCTCTTATTCAAGAGTTTTTCAGTATATTAAAAGACTATCCTGTTGTATATACATTCAACGGAGATAACTTCGATCTTCCTTATATAAGAAACAGAGCAATCATTCTTGGAATGAGAGAAGAAGAAATCCCAATTGAAGAGTTTCAGGACTTTTATACATTTAAAAACGCAATACATATAGACTTGTACCATGTATTCAACAATAAAGCGCTTAAAACTTATGCCTTTGGAGGAGAGTACAGAGAAAATACGCTGAACAGCATAGCCGAGGCAATAATCGGTATCGGAAAAGTAAAAGTAGACGAGAATCCTGGAACACTAGGCATTTCTAAGCTCGTAGAGTATAACTACAGGGACTCGTTTATAACTCTAGAATTGGTTAGATGGAAAAACTTCTTAACATGGAAATTGCTTGTTTTGCTTTCAAGACTGACTAAGACAAGCATAGAAGAGTTAAGCAGAACACAAATCAGTGCATGGATTAAAAACATGTTCTATTGGGAGCATAGAAAGAGAAACTATATAATTCCAAAGCAAGAGGATATATTAGCTCATAAGAAAGAAATAAAAAGCAAAGCTGTAATTAAAGGAAAGAAGTACGCTGGGGCAATAGTTCTTAATCCGCCAGTAGGCGTCTTCTTCAATGTTGTAGTCTTGGATTTTGCTAGTCTATATCCATCGATAATAAAGGTGTGGAACTTAAGCTACGAAACGGTAAATCCACATTATCCGTGCAATAAGGAAAGAACTATACCTGATGTTGGGCATAAGGTTTGCTTTGACAGGAGAGGAATGACCCCCATAATGATAGGGGCAATGAGAGATCTGAGAGTTAAGGTATATAAGAAGAAGAGCAAGGATAAAAGCATAAGCGAAGAGAGGAAGGAGTGGTATAATGCTGTTCAATCCGCTCTTAAGGTATTGCTTAATGCCAGTTACGGAGTCTTCGGAAGCGATAATTTTGCCCTATATGCGCCACCAGTAGCAGAAAGTGTCACAGCAGTTGGAAGGTACACTATTACTAACACCGTAGAAAAAGCGAAATCATTAGGCCTTAGGATACTTTATGGCGACACAGACAGCATGTTTATCTGGAGTCCAAGCAAAGAAGCATTACAAGAGATAATCGCCTCTGTTGAGAAGGAGTTTGGATTAGATTTAGAAGTAGATAAGGAGTTTAGATACGTAGCTTTTTCCGGCCTGAAAAAGAACTACTTAGGAGTAACTTCTTTAGGCGAAGTTATTATCAAGGGACTTCTTGGAAAGAAGAGAAATCAGCCAGAGTTTCTTAAGCAGGCTTTTTCAGATGTAATAAAAAGACTTTCTGAAATCAATAAGCCGAACGATTTCTTAGAAACACAGGAGAAGATAAAGGAGAATGTTAAGAAAATTTACTTAAAGCTCAAAAATATGGAGTATAACCTCGATGAGCTTGCATTCAATGTTATGCTTAACAAGGATGTCTTGGAGTACAAGAAGAACACTCCTCAACACGTTAAGGCGGCACTTCAGCTAAAGCCTTTTAATAAAGCTTTAGCTAGAGGTGATATAATTTCTTATGTAAAAGTGAAGGGGAAAGATGGAGTAAAAACAGTTGAGCTTGCAAAACTTTCAGATATAGATATCGAAAAATATTTAGATATAGCCAGGACAACATTCGAACAAATTCTAAAGACCATCAACATAAGCTGGGAAGAGATAGAAGGCGTTGCGAGACTTGAGACCTTCTTTAAGAATTAAAAAACTAAGACAAAATATTTAAAAAAGTTACAATTCAAATTTTATTTCATAATTATAAAGACGGAATAATTTTTAGATAATTACTATATCTAAGGGAAAATCGCCTATTATATGAGGTTTTCCTTCTTTTATAACAACATCAACTTCTAGCCTTATTCCAAATTTTCCAGGAAAATACAGTCCTGGCTCTATAGTAAAAACTTGGCCATTTTCAATAATATCGTTTGAAGTTGATGAAATGAACGGCTTCTCGTGTGCATCTATGCCTAATCCATGTCCAGTTCTGTGAATGAAGAACTGATCAATTTCTCTTTCTTTGAAGTAGTTTCTAACTTTTTCATCTATGCTTTTTGCAGTTACGTTGCTTATTGAAGATTCTATACCAATTTTTTGAGCCTGCCTAACAAATGAATAAATGCTTAGGACTTCTTCGTTTGGCTTTCCAAGAGAAAATACCCTCGTTAAATCGGCATTGTACCAATTGTAAGATACTACGGCGTCGATTACAATTAAATCTCCTCTTCTGATTTTTCTGCTGGAAAATTCATGATGAGGAATAGCGGTATTTTCCCCAGACTGTATAGCGATGAAGTCATAAGAACTAGCGCCAAGTTCTGATGCCTTCTTCATTAGATTAAATCTTACTTCCGCTTCGGAAATCCCAGGAGAAATCGATTCTTGGGCAGTTTCAAAAATTTTTGATAAAATATTTGATGCTTTTTCTATGTTTTTTATTTCTTCCTCTTCTTTTATCATTCTAGCCAATTGAATCTCTTCGCTTGCATCTACAAAGTTTACATCCTTAAATATATTATTCAATTTATAAAAAAAGGAAAATCTGAGATTGGGATCTACCCCTATTTTAACTCCTTTTCTAAGTATATTCTTGAGAGTTGGAGTACTTTCAATAATTTTAAAGGGATCAGTTGCATCATCATAAAAAAGAGACTCCGTTACATTAAGATCTCCCAATCTTTCCATTTCCAATTTTGGGGCAAGAAGAAAAGAGTAGTCTTCGCTCATAAATAATAATAACGGCCTTTCAAAAGTCTCAATTTTTAAACCTGTAAGATAGAAAAAATTAGAACCAGAAGTAACTACAATCGAATCGAGCCCATATGAAAGTATTTTTTTCACTCTACCTCTTTTTACCTCTTTCAAAACATTTAGCCTCCTTTATTTTATGTCACATAAAAAATATTTCAACAGAATAACTAAAATATTATATCATGTGTTTAATTATTAATAATTATATAAGAATTATATAAGAGGTTATAAGAACTCAGTATTTTCTTTTAGTTGAAAAAAATGAAGATAGACACGAGTTGAAAAAATGAAGATAGACACGAGATTGTGTGTCTTATGTAGAGGTAGGGGCTACTGCGGGCTGGCATATTGTCCAATAATAGCTAGAAATACGGCTTTAACAAAGCTAAAAGGTCTTACAGAGAAGAAAGAAATTTACGGTTCCAGTCCTCCTTCAGTATTTGTTGGGAGAATTGGTTATCCTAAGGTAAGAATAGGGCCGAGCTCTCCACCTTTAAGTGGGGACACACAGATATATGAGTTGCCCGAGTCTTGGCTGAAATTAAGAATAGAAGATATACTGGATTACCGTTACAGCTTAATTACTGGCTATAACTATGCGAGCGTAAATCAGGTTAATGAAAAATTTGTAAATGAAGTGAGAGATATAGCTATGAGTATAAAACCTGTAGAGATAGAAATGAAATTAATCAAGCCGCCAGTTCCGATAGTAATATTTGATGAGGAACAACCTCCTTTTGGTCCTAGCTCACCTATAGAGAGATTCAAAATTGTAAACAATCCAAGCATTCCAAAGATAATTGACAGTTTGTATTATGACGAGATTAAGGCAAAAGATGCGATAATTTATCTATACGAGAGAAACTTTCCAGTTTCTTATATATCAAAGGTAATGAGTATAGGAACTTTTGGAGAAAGAGAAAAAAGAAGGCTAGTTCCAACTAGGTGGAGCATTACAGCAGTAGACAGTACAATTTCAGAAGAATTACTGAAAAAAGTAAAAGGCTTCCAAGAAATCAGTGAAATTGAGGTATATGAGCTGAAAATACATGACAACTTATTTATATCTATACTATTTCCTAGAAGCTGGAGCTTTGAATGGATGGAGGCTTGGTGGCCCGGTTCGACGTGGAATCCTCAGAACGGAGATGTAGAAATTGAGGGCGATTATGAGTACTACAGAGGCAGAAAGAACTATCCATCTATAGGTGGTTGCTACTATTCAGCTAGACTAGCTACAGCCGAGCTTTTGCTGAATAAGAAAAGACAAGCTACTGCTGTGTTACTCAGGGAAATATACCCTGGCTTCAATGTTCCAATAGGTGTCTGGTTCGTAAGAGAATCCATAAGAGAAATGTATAAGAGAGGACCGGTTATGAAGACCTATGATATAAACGAAGTTGTAAGCTTTTTGAATAAAGAAACAAAGCTAGGATCAGCGAAATGGATAGCTTCTTCTAAAATAATTCAGTTAATAATGACAGAAAAGAAAATTACGGAATACTTTTAGCTTTTAGAGATGGAAATATGAAAGTAGGCAATACTGAAGTGCATTTTATAGAAGTAAAGAGTGCAATTTCCCAAAGCGGATTGCCTGATCTTGACTATGCCTTAAATCCCTACTTAGGATGCTCTCATGGATGTATATATTGCTATGCAAGACTTTACACGAAGGATGAAAGAGCATCCAAAAATTGGGGAAAGGTCGTACTGGTAAAAACAAACCTTGTTGAAGTCCTAAAGAAAGAAGTTAAGAGGAAAAAGAAAGGGATAGTAGGTGTTGGGACAATAACCGATGCTTATCAACCATTGGAGGCTATTTACAAATTGACAAGGAGATCCGTAAAGATATTGCTTGAAAGTGGTTTTTACCTAAGCTTTCAGACAAAAAATCCCCTAATATTAAGAGATAAGGAAATTCTTCTCAATTATAGAGAAAAAGTAGATGTAGGATTTACCATAACATCTCTTAAAAGTAGTGTATCGAAATTTATCGAGCCAAATGCTCCATTTCCCATCTCAAGGGCTAATGCTATAAGAGCTTTAAGCAAAGAAGGAATAAAAACATGGATCTTTTACGGTCCTATTATTCCCAGAATCAATGATGACAGAGAGACGGCAGATGCGATAGTTACATTAGCTGTGGAGACAGGCAGTACGCTTTTTTATGATTCTCTCCATATTAAATCATTTATGCTAAATGATACTTATCCTTTAAATGAGATAATCAGAACCTTTGATAAAGCTAGAGTGAAAAATTTTTTAAATTTTTTAAAAAAGAGGTGTGAAGAAGAGGGCATCATATGCAAAGGTGGTTTTGAGGAAGAAAAAAAGAGTTTTTGACACTATTTCTAACCTCCTCCCCGCCCTAAAGGGCGAGGGTTTCAGTTGTAAGGGTATTAGAGCTTAAGAAGGTATATTAGCAAGACTGCTACTGCGAAAACCACAATAACTGAAGGTATCAAATATCTGTAGACTTTTGGCAGTTCGGCTTTATAGTACTGTACGGTTAGTATTAAACACGAGTGTGAAGGACTTAACATGACACCCATATATCCTGAAAGAAATGCTACTGGAATGAAAAGAGAGCTCTGATTAAATATGTTTATTAGAGGGGGAAAGGCGAGCGCTACATACGTAAGTTCTGTTCCAGTTGCAAAGCCAATTATAAATGGTATTGTCGTGACTGCTAGAAAAGCGTAACTTGAAAAGATTGCTGTCAACTCCTTTGTTACTCCTCCAAACGTTATCATGTTTCCAAAGATAAGCGTCTCTACAACAAGTACTATTATAGTTAGATTGAATGAATATTTTAGCGCATCATAGAGGTGTTTCTTTGTTGGGTGGTAAACAGCTATATATAAAAATATTGAAATTAGTATTGAAACAGGAAGCAAAATTCCAAAAACAAGAGAAAGAATAACTATGCAAATTAGAGGCCAAATATGAAGTATGTTTTTCAGTCTAGCTTTTTCAATATTTTTATTATCTTTATTATCTTTGTCAATCTCAGATTTTTTATAGTATGAGCCTAATAAGAGGAGAATTACCGCTCCTCCTAATAATCCTGATACAGTAAGCTCCCAATTCATTTTAAAAATATCTGTAGTTGACATTTTAAGCAATGCGGATGCAAGGATAACATTTTGATATAATGGCCACGTAGGAATCCAAATGTGCCTGAACCAATAGTTTATAAAAGATTTCTCCTCAGGGCTAAGATTTAGCTCTTTATATATAGATTCAGCAAGCACAGCTGAAATATATGCACCACCTGGCATCGGGAGAAGACCTATAATTGCTGGGGTAAAAATTCCAGTAAACTTCTTTCCAAAAAACTTTAATCCATTAACCATCTTTTCAGCTATACCTGTAACTCTATAAATGTCGGCAAGAAACATAGCTAATATTAACGAAGATAAGGTTATTAAAGTGGTTTTATTCATAGTATAGAGAATTACAATTCCTATTTCTAAAGGATTCCTTATTGCAAGTAAAGAGAAAAAGAGAAGACCTGAACCTAGAGAAATAGCTATATTTACTTTTCTCAAAACTAAAAGAACAACAATTATGATAGAAACAACAAAAATTGTCAACGAGTCTATTTCCATCTTATTTCTCTCTCCATAATGAGAAAAGACAAAAATTAGCATTTATTGAATTTTAATTTTTTGGGGGTTAAGGGGGCGAAAGTCCCATTCTGTGAGGGCGGGTAGTTCATGCAAGCTCTACTTTAATTACAACTTCTTCTTCGTAGCCAACAATTGCTCTTGTATAACCTGATAAGGTCAATAGTTTATTGCTTTTAGGTATGTCTATTAATAAACTTTTCAATCTGCTCATTTTGTTTCTACTACCTACTATCAATAAATTCTTAATCGTAATTTTCGAAAGAATATAGCCAGTTATCTGGTGGTTGCCTCTACCAAACAAATAACCCGAATTCCCCAATGGAGAAACAATTATCCGCAAGAGGTCTAAGTTATCTAGAGAATCAACAAAATTAGAGAGTTGCAATGAATTGCAGTCGCTACAATAGGTTTTTCCCTTATATCCAGCAGCGACAGAAAGTACATTGTCTTTTTTTATATTAAGTTTTTGAGCTATTTTACTGCAGGTTCTCCCAGGTCCAATTATTAAGGGTACTTTATCATTTACAATCTCATTAACATATTCTGCAATCTCTTCTAGAGACTCTTCTTCTGAGTAGGAAAGGTCTTTAGTCTGTTGGTGAAGCAAATTGTTTTTTGACTCGATAGTATAAGCTATTCCCCTGAAGAGTTCTCGATAGCTTCCATTTTCTCTAATGGTATTTTCATCGACTAGTAGTATTTCCCCAGCTTCTAGTACGTAGTTTTCATTAATAAAATCTTCTAATAAAATTGCTGCTGCATTAATGCTTTTGGCAAATATTGAGCTATACATCTTTGTACCAGAAGGTATTCCTACAATAGGAATGGATGTTTTTACTTGTGTATAAACATCATAGACTGTTCCGTCGCCACCAGAAATAAAGAAAACTTCTGCTCCCTCTTTTTTAATTTCCATTGCACAATTTTTCGTATCCAAATTTGTTGACGGATAGTTTGGAGAGCAAACAGAAGTGTAGGAAAGACCAAACCTCTTGAATATATCTTCTCCCATCATTCCATCAGGAACGAGGAACTCAACTTTCTCGATTTTTTCTTTAAGCCTTTCTTTTAGGATTAAAGCAAATAAAAGTGCCTTTTTATAACCAGGACCTATTAGAGATCCTAGGTCGTTCCAAGAAATATCGTCGCTACCTTTTAATGCTAGAGCCCCCCCAAGTCCAGCAATTGGATTGGCCAAGAAGCCAATTTTAGTGAGCTTCATAGCTATATTCCCTAATGATTAACTTCAAAGTAAAAAATTAAGAAATGCTCTTTTTCCCATATTTTCTTATAAATTCTTCAAGAAGGCTCCTGGCTTCGTACGGGGAAGAAACAGGCTTTGGCGGATGCTTCATGTAATATGCACTAGCCTCGTGAATAGCTCCTGAGAGTCCGTTGTCTAGCGCGAGCTTTGCTAGTCTTATAACATCTATCATTGCTGCAGCATACTGACTTTTATCATCAACTTTTAACTTGACGTCCAACTCTACTGGGAATCCCAGGAATGATGTCGCCCTCACATATATGTAAGCGATTTTAGTGTTTCCTAAGAAAGGTACCCAATCACTAGGTCCGATTCGTATTCTGTTTTTCTCAAGAATCTCTTTCGGATTTGTAAGAGTATTCAAAACAGCGCTAGTTTTGCTTTCTCTCTTACTTCTTAGCCTTTCTTCTTCCTTCATGTTCAGGAAATCGGTATTTCCGCCTATATTGAGCTGATAAGTTTCATTAATCCTCAAACCTCTTTCCCTCATTAATGCAGTAAGTGAAGAGTGCAGTATTGTTGCTCCAAACTGACCCTTTACATCATCTCCAAGTACTGGCAATCCAGCCTTCTTAAACTTCTCCTGCCATTCTCCCTTCGGATCGCTTGCAATAAAGACAGGCATTCCATTAATGAATGCAACTCCAGCTTTTATAGCAGCTTCGGCATAAAATCTTGTTGCTTCTTCAGAACCGACTGGCAACATATTAACTAGAACTTCTGTTCCAGAACTTTTTATCGCACTTACAATTTCTTCCATAGTGACTTCTTTATTGTGGGGCATGAAAATATTTCTCATATGATCTGCAACACCGTCAAGCACAGGACCAGCTATAACTTTAACTCCTGTCTTTGTATCATCAACGATTTTAGGGAATAAATTTGGCCCTTCAAATATCGCATCTCCGAGATCTTTTCCAATTTTTCTGACATCGACATCAATAGCTAGTGTAAAGTCAATATCTTCAATTTTATAACCGCCTATATCAGTAAATAGAATTTCTTTGGTTTTATCAGGGTCTTTTTTTGAGAGAAGAACACCCTGAACGATAGCAGAAGCGCAATTTCCAATACCAATCAAACCAACTTTAATTTTTCCCATATTTCTCACTACATATAAAATTTTTTATATTTATAAAAGTATAATTTTTTTGACGTTAAAAAGTTTTTGAAAGTGAAAAAATGGAAAAGGAAAGCAAATCAAGAGCATTTGAGAGGCTTAAAAAGAAGATAGAGAATGAAGTATTGTGGATATACGTTTCTTACGTCCTTATTAAAAAGGGAGCTTTGTCCATTAATGAAATAAAGAAAGAGATAAATGATTTATTCGGTATAAAGGTTAATACATTATATTTGTACAGTATAATATACAGGATGGAAGAAGAAGGATTAATAGTCAAAGTTGAAGGCGATCCAAAAAGCACATATACTATAACCCCTGAAGGAGAGCTTACATATAAGAAAGCACTTGTTTTTCTTGAAGAAAAACTTCTCCAGCTAAAGAAACTTTTTTAATAAGTTTTTAATAAGAAACTTTAAATATAAAGCATATAGTATTGGAATTTTTCATAGTCAGATGAATCCAGGGGTTTTCTAAAAACGAATATATGCTCATGTTTTAGTAAAAGGAAGTCGTTTTTCTTGTTTTTCCAGAACGCCGTCCCAATCATATTATGTTGTACTTTTATTATGTGTTCCTTTATAATAAATCCCTCTTCCAAAAATATTTTCATAACCATATAACCTAAAGGAATCACATGTTTTTTCCTTCTAATATCTCCCACCATTATGGCTAAGTACTTGTCTTTTTTTAGAATCCTGTAAAGCTCTCTTGCAATTCTTCTCATTTTTTCTAAGTACTCTTGTATACTCATCTTAGAAAGATCACCGTCGCTTCCTTTGGAGTATTTTATGATGCTGGCATATGGAGGATGTCCGAGTATAAAATCAAACTTTTCATCTTCAAATGCATCTAAGTATTCAGCATCCCCTTCAAATAGTTTGACAAAAGAGTCGCTTGAATATATAGGCTTTATTCTACTCCAGGAAAGCATGACGGAATCAATGTTTATATCAACACCATAGCATCTTCTCTTTAGTAAAATGCACTCTATCATAGATGTCCCGCTCCCCAGGAAAGGATCTAGTACGGTATCGCCACTTTTAGAATATAGAAGCAAAAGGTTTCTCGCTACCTGCGGTGACCAGTTGCCTCTAAATTTTGCATTGTATTTGTGAGTGGCCCACTTTCCTCTCTCAGGAAAGCTCCATACCGATGTTTTTTCAACCACGAACTCTTTAGGCTGAAGCTCTTTAAACCCCTCAATCTCTAGCTCAATCTTCTTGCATCCAATTGTTACGTATTTTTTTCTTTTAGCGATCGATTCAAAGTCTTCAAGTGTAATCTCTTTAAGAGGGCGTCTTAAGTGCAACCCTATTTGCTTAGCATTTTCCTGATTTAATTCTGTAATGTTACTCATTATAAGTAATACACCTAAAAATCAGTTTCTTTTGCGAGACATCTAAAAAGGGCAAGACGATCGGCTGGGTTAAAAACTAATGGAGCTTTTAAATATTGACCAATAAGCTAGCAGTTTACAACTGAAAGCCTCGCCTTTTAAGGTGGGAAGGAGATCAGATCGAAAAAATCCAAATGATAAAATTGTATATTTATAACTAAAAAATCCCATTTTTTGTCACTAAATGAGCAAATGAATTTAAATAACAAATCTTCGCTTAAGTCTAAAATGTGGAAACTAAGACAAACAGTAAAAAACTCTACATATTCAGACTAGAATTTCAAGTCCATTATAGCGAATTAAAGATTGGATAAATTTATTTGTTTAAGGTGAGAGGATTGTCATTTAAAGATGCACTATATAAATATTTCGAATTAAAGGAGAGAAATACTACTGCAAAGGTAGAAATAATTGCGGGAATAACTACTTTTCTATCTATGGCTTATATATTATTCGTTAATCCATCAATACTTACGGACGGTTTTACCATAGCATTACATCAAGCTTTAGGGATACCAATGACACAACCCATTCCTCAAGAGTACATGCCATTAGTTTACAATGTAAAGCTTGGATTCACACTAGCAACAGCGCTTTCAGCTGCTACAGCAACTTTAATCATGTCCTTATATGCAAAAATGCCTTTTGGACTTGCTCCAGGGATGGGAGAAAACGCTTTCATTGGATACACAGCGATCCCTCTTTTTGCAAGTATCCTCATAACATCCCACGATCTTCAAGGGGTTGCCCCCGCTATATTTGCTATATACCTTGCGTTGGTTTCAGTATTCTTTAACGGGATCCTGTTTCTAATATTCTCAGTTGGGAGGATAAGAGAGTTTATACTCAACTCTGTTCCAGAATCTATAAGACTTGGCATTAGCATAGGTATTGGTCTTTTTATAACGCTAATTGGTTTTTCAAATATTGGCATAGTCGAGCCTGGAGTAGGAACTCCAATATCTTTTAATACAGCAGCATTAAAGACAGCCGCATTTTACTTAGGGTTGCTGAGTTTCTTCATTGCAGCTGTATTAATGGCAAAAAAAGTTATTGGCGGCTTTATTATTGCAATACTTGGTAGCACAGCTATTGCAATATTGCTTTCTATAACAGGATTAACTCCAGGATTAATATCAACTTCTTCTAGTTTATTTACAATGCCTAGCTTTACGACATCTATTCTTAACGATCTTCCAAAATCATTCTACCTGTATTTCACGCTGTTTGGGCTAGGATTTCCTATAGCTTTCTCTTTATTTCTAGTTGACTTTTTCGACGGTATAGGTACTTTAACTGGTCTTGCTATGAAAGCAGGGCTGGTTAAAGACGGAAAAATTATGAACATTAATAAGGCATTAATTTCTGACGCGTTAGCTTCTATAATATCTCCATTTTATGGGACATCTACTACTGTAGTTTACGTAGAAAGTGCGTCGGGAATAGAAGCGGGAGGAAAGAGTGGGTTAACATCACTGATAATCGCAATACTGTTCTTCATATCTGCTATATTTGCTCCTCTATTTACATATATACCAACATTTACCACTGGTGGAGTGCTTGTATTGGTAGGCCTTCTCTTTTTAGGACTGGCAGGTAAACTAACTTCAATGGAAGACTTGACGGAGGTAATTCCAGCATTCTTCACTCTTGTCGCCATACCATTTACCTACAGTATTACAACTGGAATAGGATTTGGATTCATTAGCTATATTGTTATAAAAATTGCTTCTGGTAAATTTAAAGATGTAAAACCGGGTATCGTCTTGATAGCACTGTTGTTTATAATATACTTCTGGCTTGCAGCGAGAGGTTTTTAAATTTTAATTTTTATCATTCATTTAACATAACTGGCTAGTTTAATAGAATAATATAAAGAAATTTTAAGACTAAAAACTAACGGTGAAATCGCCTTGTCAGCCATTACATTTTTTAGAAAGCTAGACAGAGAAACTAGGAAAAAAATTATTGAAACGATAGTTTTAAAAAGGGGAGGAAAAAAAGTAGCCGAAGATCTAGGAGTTTCTAAAGCAGCAATCAGCAGATATCTAAAAGGAGAAATATTTCCAAGCGATAAGATACTTTCTAAAATATTTGAAATTTCTGACAAAGAAGAAAGAGAGAAAATATCAATTATTATCGGAGAATATATTGTAGATTTATTGAAAGAGTATAAGAATTTGTTTTCTTCTCTCGAAAAAGATACCATTTATAAAGATATAAAGATGAAAATTTTCGAGGAGTTAGAATCTCTTGTAAAAGAATTGAAATCAGAATGTGATCAAAAGACTTAAAGCTCTGCTAAGTATTACGACAAATAAAAGTTTCGTAAAAGCATATTTTTTAAAGCAAAACTCTACTAAAAATGGTATTACCTCAATAAACAAAAACTCAGAGATTTTTAAATATACCTCATTTTTTGGTTATAGAATATTTCATATATTTCATTTTAGTTAGTATTGTTTAAACCAATTAATATACAGGTGAATAAAAGAATGTCCCAGAAGGGAAAGAAGAAAGAGAAGAAAGAAGAAAAGAAGCAGTAAATTGAATTAACTGCTTGCTTAAAAGCAATTTAAAAATAAAGTTTTTTTGTTAATCTTTTTTCTTTATTGCTTTGATAATTTCTTCAGCTTTCTTAATGTCTTCTTCTACTATATTTCCGGTAACTATCGCATCGGCCCCAGCTTCTGCAACAGAAAGTGCTGCCTCTTTAGTTCTTATTCCACCTCCAACAATCAAAAAAGCTTCGGGAACGGTTTTTTTAATGCTTTTAATAACTTCCGGAGGAATGTGTTGCGGGCTACCTGAACCTGCTTCTAAATAAATATATCTCATTCCTAGCATGTTTGCTGCAAGGGCATATGCTATTGATATATTTACCTGATCCCATGGTATAGGTCTAGCCATTCCCATATAACCGGCAGCTCCTCCATAACCTATAACGATGTATGCTGTTGGCAAGGTTTCTAATCCGTATTTTTTAACTAGAAATGCCCCCTGAACTTGAGCGCCAATTATATGATAAGGATTTTCACTATTTAAAAGGCTCATAAATAAAATTGCATCGGCGGTCTTTACTATATTTGTTAAATCTCCCGGGAATATTATAACTGGAAGACCAGTCTCCTTGAGTTTGAGTGCTATTTCAGATGCTTCAATAGGATCTACACCAATACTTCCTCCCAAGAGAAAAGCATCAGTTCCTATATCTTTTAGTATTGAAGCAATTTTTCCCGCATTTTCAGCATTTGTTTTATGAGGATCAATAAGCGTAAAATGCAATGTGCCAAATTTCCTTCTTTCTTCGAGATATTCTTTAACCTTCATCCTCTTCAGCACCTTCATCCTCTTCTTCTTTCTCGATCCTTGAGCCGTCAAGTTCTCCAATACATTTATTACTAGCTATCTCTTTTTCTATGTCTCCTTCAAAACTATCATATAAATCAATAACTTTACCATACGCGTTTACCGGTTCAAATATATTGGGAACATAAAATCTAGCACAAAAGCCGCATTCTCCACAGGAAGCCTCAGCTATAGCTTTGTCTTCACCCTGCTTAGGACGGATTACAATTCTTAATGACTCCTTACTACAATGCGGACATACGAATATTTTTGGTATTTTCCGCACAGGCTTCTTAAGTTGCTGTCTCTTTCTTTTCCTTCTACCCAACAACATCGCCTCTGTAAAATTATTTTTAATAAATAAATATAACGAACATTTAAATAATATTTTTAAAGGATTTTAAATCAATCTAGTTCTTATTTTATTAAGACGTTTGGGGGACTAGAATTGCAGAAAGAGGAAGAAAAGAAAATAGCAGCCAGTATAGCTACTAACTTGGAAGAAGTGAAAAAGGCCAAAGTCATCGGAATAGGTACAGGATCTACCACTAGTTATTTCATAGATTATCTTCCAGAAGATATTTTAAAGGGAAAAGTTTTTGTTACTTCAAGTTTTGATAGCACTTTAAGATTAAAGCAGAAAGGAGCGAAAGTATTAAGCATCGATTCAATAGAAAGCATTGATATATATATTGATGGTGTGGACGCTATAGATGATAATGGAACCGCTATAAAAGGTGGAGGGGCAGCTCTCTTTAGAGAAAAGCTACTAGCATCTATGAGCAAATATTTTGTTGCTATTGCGGATACTTCAAAGCTAAAAAAAGAGCTGAATAATAGTTTTATACCTATTGAAGTAAAACCCGAAGCAGTCAACTATGTGATTAAAAAATTAAAGGATATTGGTGTGATAGGCAATGTTAGATATTCTAAAGAAGGTAAATGGGGACCTGTTATAAGCGATAGTTATGGAGTAATAGTCGATATTCAGATAAAAAACTGGAAAATCAGTCTGGAAGAACTTAATAATACTTTAAAATCTATAACGGGAGTAGTTGAAACAGGTCTATTTATTGGAATGATAGATGCATTAATTGTCGGAGGAGAACCTCCTATTGTCAAGCAGTTCTATAGAAAAGGAAAGAATTGAAAACGCGAAAAAGCTATGCTCAGAGTATTCTTTTGGACTTCCTGAATCAAGTAAAGGAAAAGCCCTAGTTAAGGCTTTAGAAAAAAAGATAGTTATTATAAGTAGAAATCCTCTTATAGCTGTTTTTTTAGGCGATAAAGAAGATCACATATTAATTCCTTATAGCTTTTGCAGTTGTACAGATTTTTCATTAAATGTTATTTATAGGGAGAAAAGGCAAAACTGCTATCATCTTTACTCCTACTGTTTGGCAGAAAAGATGGGGCTGATAACTGAAAAAATAATCAACGAACCCACAGTTCTTTTTTTAATAATAAAAGATATTTTTGAAAATGGAAAGTCAAAATTTTTAAGAAAATAAATAGCTTTCTGAAAAAGAAATTTAATATAAAACCTGAATCCAAAAATCAAACGTTCCAAAATTTATCTCCAACATAATGTATATTTCTAGCAACTCTTCCTTTTTTGGTAACTTTCATTTCAGCAGATGACATTTCTGCTATCATTACTGCAATAGGCAGTTTATGCTCCAAATCCTCAACGATCACTATGTCGCCAGGTAAAAAATCTCCTTCTATTCTTACAATTCCAGGTGCCATAAGATCGGCGCCAGAAGATACAGGCTTAACTGCTCCCTTGTCAACAAAAATCTTAGGCAAAATTGTATCTCTATGTTTTAGCAAGTACTTCAGATGAGGAAAAAATTTGTCCTCAGTTTTGCATAATGCAGGAACTGAGTCGAAAAGATAGCAACTGAATTCTTTGCTTTCTAGAATTTCAACTTTTTCTGGCTCAAGGGAGATCTTTAACTTTGAGTTAACTTCTTTTAAAATTTCATCTTTTTCTTTTTTTGATAAATAATGCCTTCTCAAAATCTCATCCCTTTTTATAAAAAATTTAAATGTTAAGCTTTATTAAGTCATAAATCTGTGAAACATACTTAAGAGTTATAAAAGAAAAAGTGTTAAGTTTAATTAATGCAAACTATATGAAATAACAATTACCAGTTTGGTGAATAAAATGAGTGATACTGCACATAAGATACTTTCATCTTCAATGGGACAAACAGTTTTAGTAAAGCTAAAAGGCAACAAGGAAGTAAGAGGAAAACTGAAAAGTTATGACCATCATTTGAATATAGTTTTAGAAGATGCCGAAGAACTATTTCCAGATGGACAGGCTAGAAAACTAGGCACAGTTATAATCAGAGGAGATAATGTAATCATAATATCGCCTGCATCAAATGGATAAGATAACTAGGAGAGTGATAATAAAATGGTAAAAGGAACTACTTCGATGGGAAAGCACTCTAATGGATTAACACATATAAGATGTAGAAGATGCGGAAGGCATAGTTTTAATGTAGCTAAAGGATACTGTGCTGCTTGTGGATATGGGAGGTCTAAGAGAATAAGAAGGTATTCTTGGCAAAATAAGAAGGTCAATAAAGAAAGATTAGTCTAGAGCACGTTTGTTAATAAAGAACATATAGAATCAGCATTGAATAATTGAATATATTTTATTCGTTAATTTTATCTAGAATATTCTGGAGATTATTATGTACTTTATACTTGAGGATAACTTCCTCTCCACAGGGGCACTTTTCCATACTAAGCAATTCTAGTTTAATTCCAGGAAAAGGGAAGCCACTTCCACTTACTGGAGAATATTTAGTATTTCCCAGAATGTATGGAGTTACCGTTATATAAAACTCATCAACAAGGCCCTCCTTTAGGAAGAACCAATTGGTTCTTCCTCCGCCTACAACAAGAATTTTTTCACATCCACGTTTTTTTAATACATTTAAAATTTCTTTAGTACTTAAATATCCTTCTTTTTCATTAATTGTGACTATCTCAATTCCTTTCGAATTGAGTTTTTCAATTTTATCTCTTTTTGCGTTATAAGCTTCCTTACTAGAAAATATTAACACAGGACCTCTCAATGTATCATATACTTTTCTTTCTATTGGAGTTTTAAGCTTTGGATCAATTACTGCTCTTAGTGGATTTTTCAGAGAAGAAGGTGATAGAAAAGATATATTTGTCGTCAACACGGTATCAGCACCAACAACTACTGCATCTGACCATTCAATGTTTCTATAAAATCTTTCTCTTTCATATTGACATAGAGGATACCATTCTCCTTCTTCATCGGCTGTTTTTCCATCTGCAGTCATTGCCATAGATATTCTCACATGAATCATAATCTTACCCTTTTGAAGAATTATAGTGGTTGCTATATTTTTGACTTTTGTGATTCAATTTCTTTAAATTTAATCTTTAAATTTAAATGGTTTGCTAATATTTCAACAAATACAAATAAAAGTATGTAAGTTAGAGCAATAAAATCCGAAGGTAAACAACAGAAAGTATATATCACATTAAACCTTAAAATAAATAAGAAAAATACCAAATAAAATTTTTAGGGCGAGCATAGTGATAAATAAAAAAGAATCGATCTACGAATCTTCAATCACAGTAGCTAAGCTTATGGTAGCTTCTGCGAAAAGCGCTCCAAAGCAAGAGGTATGGATAACATAACAACAATAATATTGGAAAAAAGAAGAAAAGGAGAAACTTGCAAATAAAATGGAAGAGTTATCTTCATACTTTGGTTCATTCTTTTCAAGAGATACAAACAATGTAAGAAATAGCGATGCAATAGTTTTAATAGGTTGCAAGATAATTGATCAGGGATTAAAAAGATCGGAAAAATAAAAGATCGATCCAAATACAGCTTGCTTCCTAGTTAATTTAGGTATTTCGCTTGGTTCCTCTGTAAAGATGGCTTCATTACTTAATATCGATAATAGAATAATGTATTCTATTGGAGTAGCCGCAATTGAGCTAGGTCTTATAGATGCAGATGTCGCTTTCGGAATACCAATTTCGGCCAAAGCGAAGAATATTTACTTTGATAGACCACCCATTTGAAGCTAATATCAACGAAATTTTTTTATCATAGCTGAAAACCTTGCCTTTTAATGTTAGGATGAAATTTGAACATTTTTAAGCTTTTAATTTTTATTAAAGCCTAGTGATCAGCTTTGAAGGGCTGTAAATGCTTCCTAATCATGACAATTGGAATTAGTGTCAGTCTTGAGCCCAAAGTAAAACAAAGAAATAACATCAGATAACATAAACTTTTATGAAACCCCAAAACAGCTTGTCTAGGCTTTGGGTTTCCAGCGGCCTTCATGGTACGCCTCTTTACAACTGAAACCCTCGCCCTTTAAGGCGGGGAGGAGGTCAGCTTAGGGAACATCACTTAAGTTTTTTATCTTGCCTTTTTGCATTTATACTTAACTTCCCCTACCTAACGGACTGGGTCTCCTGTGAGCAAAATGAAAAAGATTTTTATTATAACTGGGACTCCTGGAACAGGTAAAACTACAATTTTGAAGAATTTAGAGAAAGAGCTTAAAGAAAATGCTCTTATGATTGATGCGGGAGAGCTGGCTATAAAAGAGGATCTTATTTTTGCCTATGATTGTTTAAGAAAATCCTTGGTTATTGATATAGAAGCTCTAAAAGAAGAAATAAACAAGATCATTGAGCTTGCAAGTGAAGATTTAATAGTAATTTCCTCTCACTATCCATGTATTGCAGACAAAAATAAGGTAGAAAGAGTTATAGTTCTTAGGACTAGCCCCGAAAAGCTCTATGATAGACTCAAAAATAGAGGTTGGGAAAAGAGAAAAATAGAAGAGAACATTGATTCCGAAGAGTTGAGTGTAATTTTACTGGAAGCAAAGAGTTGTTATGGAAATAAAGTCATTGAAATTAATACAGACGATGACATAGCAACAACCATGAAAAAAATATTTGAAGCATTATTATAGTGTCGTTTATATATAAATTTCAAATCGTGTTTTCTTTTATTAAGAAAAAAGAAATTTCTTTTGCTATTATATGTGCAACCCTTATTGGTTCAGGTAATTTAGAAATTAACTGGTAGCTTTCTATGAGAAATTCCGCATCCTTCGCATTTTCTATTGTTGTAAAAAAATATAGCTTTCCTCTAAAGTTCACTATGCTTCTGACATTCTTTATTACTTTATAAATATGCTCCCATCTGTATTCCCAATCGGAAAAGTGAAGCCTCAAGGCATTTTCAATTTTATCTTGATTGGGCTTTCTCGAAAAAATCGCTATAATTTCCATTTTTGTTTTTTCTTTAATTTCTTCCGGATCTATAAAATTGAACCCTGCATATGTTACTCCATCTAAAAATACAACAACATCTTTGGAGTTGATTCCTTCTGTTGCACTTTGAATAAGCTCTATCCCTCTTTCTGTGGCATCTGTCCTATCAACACCAATTTTCCTTATGAAAGCACTAACAGGATTGAATCCGTTAAACTTAACTCCCACGATTACAGTGTTTTTGTTTTTTCCCTTTTCAAAATGACCATCATCTATTCCTATTGCAATTTTATTTATCAACATCTACCACTGACTCCAAAATTTCATCATCCTTTAATGCATTGAGCACTGTATTCAAGTTTGCTATTAGTTTTACAACTTTAGTTTTTCCATATCTTCCTCTGCTGATAACTCTAGCACTTACAAGCCCCATCATATCTAGTTCGCTTATTATATCTGTTACTCTCCTTTGTGTTAAAGTTTCAAGTCTCAACTCTGACGTCTTTTTTGAGTATTCAACGAAGATCTCACCAGTTGTAGCAGAATCTTTTCCTCTTCGAGTTAAATCTACTATAGAGGCTAATATTAGCTTTGCATGTAAAGGAAGGGTTGAAACGACCTCATATACTTTGTCCTTTTCTAGTTCTTTTCTCGCTTTTTCAACATGTTCTTTTCTAACCTTCTCATCTCCTTCTCTTTCAGCTATTTCTCCTGCAACTCGTAGCAAATCTAGAGCCTTCCGAGCATCGCCGTGCTCTCTTGCGGCTAAAGCAGCGCAGAGATCAATTACTCCCTCATCTAAAGCACCAGTTCTGAAAGCAATTTTTGCTCTATCTTCGAGAATGCTCTTCAATTGTAGTGCATTGTACGGAGGAAAGACAATTTCCTCCTCTCCTAAGCTACTTCTTATACGAGGGTCCAAATTATCAATGAAGTTAAGATCATTAGTAATCCCGATCATGCTTAAAGAGCTATTTTTAAGTTCTTCATTTATCCTAGTTAATTTATAGAGCAGATCATCACCTTGTTTCTTTATTATAAAATCGATTTCATCTAAAATTACAATAAATCTTCCGCCCAAACTTTCAAGCTTAGAAATCAGCCTTCTATATAACTCTGCAAGACTTAATCCAGTAAATGGAACGTGTCCGCCCAAACTTTCTATTATATCTGCAAGAACTCTATAACTTGTATCTCTTTGTCTGCAATTTACATATACTGTTTGTATAGGCAGTTTTAATTCTACTGCTCTTTCTTGAAGTTTTTTCGTCACTAATTTAACGACTGCAGTTTTTCCTGTACCTGTTAGACCATATGTGAAAATATTGTTCGGTCTGGAATTTCTTAAAGCCTGTGCAAGGATAGAAGCAATTTTTTTAATTTGTTCTTCTCTAAATGGTAGGTTTTCAGGAACATAGTCCGGTGTTAGCTTATCTCTGTCGAGAAATATCGATGCTCTCTTGATGCTTTTGAAAACCTCATCAAGAAAGTCCTCATTTTGCAATTTCAACACCTTTCACATTCCAGTAGAAATAAAAGCATTTCCTTTTAAAAATTAAAGCTTCTTTGGATTAAAAAGTTATTTGACAGATAACGATAAGCCTCACCCGTTTAGGGCGGGAGAAGGTCAGACATATTGAGAATATATACTTTAAAATTTTAAATATTTTCGATATGAAAAAAATCATAGTGATGTACTTTGTCAAAACCAAGAGTATACATTACAAGGGAAATACCTTCTGTAGGCTTAGAACTTATAAAAAAATATTTTGAAGTAGAAGTTTGGCCAGAATATTGGGCACCGCCAAGAGAGATCCTATTAGAAAAAGTCAAAAATATTGATGGGCTTGTATCTTTGCTTACAGATAAAATTGATGCAGAATTGCTTGATAAGGCGAAAAACTTAAAGATAATTAGCCAATATGCAGTAGGATATGACAATATAGATTTAAGCTATGCAACCAAGAAGGGAGTTTACGTTACGAATACACCAGGAGTTCTTACAGACTCAACTGCAGATCTCACTTTTGCCTTGATTTTAGCTATAACTAGAAGAATTGTAGAGGCAGATAAATTTGTTAGAGATGGAAGCTGGGAGAGATCTAGAACTGGATGGCACCCATTAATGCTTTTAGGAATGGAATTGAAGGGAAAGACTCTGGGAATAATTGGAATGGGGAGAATTGGAAGGGCCGTTGCCCAGCGTGCATTAGGCTTTGAAATGAATATATTATATTATGATGTAAATAAGTTGCCACCTGAAGAAGAGAAAAGATTGAATGCACAATATGCAAGTTTAGAGGAGCTTCTTGAGAAGAGCGATGTAGTTTCAATACACACAGATCTCAATAAATCAACGTATCATTTAATTAATGAAGAAAGGCTCAAGAGAATGAAGAAGACTGCATATATAATAAATGTGGCTAGAGGGCCAATCATTGATACGCAAGCTCTCGTTAAAGCATTAAAGGAAGGATGGATAGCTGGTGCAGGACTAGATGTGTTTGAATCAGAACCGCTTCCTTCAAATCATGAGCTAACAAAACTTAATAATGTTGTTATAGTACCTCACATCGGAAGTGCTACTCATGAAGCAAGAAATGGAATGGCAATGAAAGTTGCAACTAATTTAATAGAGTTTCTTAACGGTAGAGTGCCTCCAGATCTTGTAAATAAGGAAGTTGTAAACGTGAGAAAACCAGGTTTCTATTAAGCTATGATAAAGTGAGTACTAATGGAAGAAAAGAGAAGATAACTATAGAAAATTATAGCTCAGTAGTTTAATTTTTTAAAAATATTTTAGAATATTGATTAATATTAATTTTTTATTAATACTCTGAACACTTCCAAAACTCTTTGTTTTGCTTTATCTCCTTTTTATAAGAATTTAGGAATTATTTAAAAACCGGTATACATTTATATTTGAAACATATATTTTTAAGAACTTATCAGGCTTCTTTTCCGCTATAAATGACGTTGCTTTAAGCTATAAAATTACTATGTTATTCCCAACGTTAAAAATAGAAATAAAAGTTGTTTATTGTAATTCATTGTAGATATCATAAATGTATGAGACTTTTTCATTTTGATTCATCAGCTCCTCTATTTCTTCAATAGCTGTTATTATTGAGATCGCAGTGTCCTTATCTGCATCTAGCTTATCCATTAATTCAAGATAGCTTTTAGCTATTCTCATGCTCTCTTTTAATACGACTAATGCAAGTTCCTTTTCTCCATCCTTATAGACTTCGATAGAGAGTTTAATAGTAGAAAGAGCTTGCTTTTTTGTTTCTTCTGCTTCTTTGTAAAGCATGTCTTTAAACTTTACTAATACTTCTCCAGGCATTTTTTCTTGAAATTCATTAATTAGTGACAATTTGTCGACCTCCAAATTAAATACTAAAAAACCTTTATGAAAGCTAACAGTTTTAAAAAGAAGGGCAAAGTATACATTTTGATAATTTAGTAGAATAAAAAGTAAATTATCCTCGTAAAAATAACCTTTAGAGTGTTAAAAAAATATTCGAGAAGGGTCAAATATGGAGTACGAATATGAAGCTATGAAGGAAATAGCAACGTTCATTAATAAATCAATAGATGAGCTCAAATTTGACGAAGTGGATAGAGTTGTGAAAAGGCTAGTTGATGCTTATAACTCTAAGAGCAAAATATTAGTTATGGGTGCTGGAAGAAGTGGTCTGGTTGGAAGAGCTTTTGCAATGAGACTGATGCATTTAGGATTTAATAGTTACGTCCTTGGCGATACTATAACTCCAAGCATTTCAAAGGGAGATATAGTAGTGGCGATTAGTGGTTCAGGGAGAACTGAGCTCATTATTACTGCAGCAAGAGCGGCAAAAAAGACTGGAGCCGAAATAATTGCAGTGACATCTTTTTTAAATAGCCCGCTTGGGGAAATATCTGATTTAGTTTTAGAGGTTCCAGGAAGGACAAAGCTTGCAGACGAACACGATTACTTTGCTAGGCAAATTCTGGGAATTCATGAGCCTCTCGCTCCTCTCGGAACTCTTTTCGAAGATACGGCACTTGTTGTACTAGATGGCATAGTTGTTGGTTTAATGTACAGATTAGGAAAGAAAGAAGAAGACTTAAAGCAGAAACACGCTAATATTGAACTTTAAATAGGAGAGAAAAGTGTCAGGAAAGCTCCCTATATCTGCTTTAGAAAAAATAGTTTTAAGCTATACAGGAATAAAAGATAATAGAGTCCTCGTAGGTGCAAAAGTAGGCGAAGATGCATCTATTATTGATATAGGAAATGAAAAAGTTATAGTAACACATGTAGATCCTATTACATCCGCTATTGATAGCATTGGTTGGCTTTCAATTCATGTTGTTGCTAACGATATAGTTTCCAGTGGAGCAAGGCCTAGATGGTTTCTAACAGTATTACTTCTTCCTGTTGGAACAAGTTATGATGACATAATAAAGATAATGTCAGGAATAAATGAAGCTTTAAAGGAGATAAATGGAACCCTTGTAGGCGGACATACAGAATTTACAGATTCAGTTAATAGATCAGTCATAATAACAACTGCTATAGGTGAGGCATCGAAGAATCAGGTAAGGCTTACAGGAATGGCTCAGCCGGGAGACTACATTATTATGACTAAATATGCAGCATTGGAAGCAACAGCCTTGGCCGCCTTAGATCATGGCGATCTGCTAGTAAAATCAGGAGTTTCGAGTGATGAAATAAATTTTGCAAAAAGTCTTATCAGAAAGATTTCAGTATATAAAGAAGCAATGTTGCTAAGCGAAAATGGCTTAGCAAATAGCATGCATGATCCTACTGAGGGTGGAATCATAGCGTCTTCCTTTGAAATGGCATATGCCTCCAGAAACGATGTCAGAATATATTTAGATAAGATTCCAGTGCTCCCATTGACATTTAAAATTCTTAAAATAATAGGGGCTGATCCTCTAACTTCGCTCTCAAGTGGATCTTTACTGGCAACTGTTCCAAAAGAAAAGGCCAACGAAGCTATTGGTCTTTTAAAAGACAATGGAATAGAGTGCACAATTATAGGAGAGGTTTTGAAAGGTGGAGGAAAATTAAGGATAGTAAAGAAAAGCTCAGAAGAGGTTATTATTGATGATATACCACAGGACAGCTACATAAATGCTATTGAAAGACGAAAAATATGAGAGTGCACTAAAGATGAGCTTAAACGAAAAAGAGATAACTGAGAGGCTATGTGTTTCTCTTACAAGCTACTTGTCTTGTTGTATAATTAATGAGGAATATGCTGATGTGCAGACTCTAATTAAGATCGTAAGGAACTTAGGTTTGGAAAACATTTTAGAAGTAAAGAGTTTTTACAGTTCACTAGGAAGTAGTGAGCATACTGTAATCGTTGTTAGATTTAAAGTACAAGTATGTGAAAAAAAGTGCGAAAATACATGTGGCTCAAGGGAATCTGAATGCTTTGGGAAATGTTTTTTTGAATGTATAGAAGAATATAAGAAAATGGCTAAAGAAAAGCTATGCGGAAGCGAATGAAACAAACTTTTAATAAAAATTATGTGCCTTTGTTTACGTTGTAGTTACCGAGCTTTACGCCAAGCTTTGATGATATTTCATTTATTATCTTACTGAGTTTATCGACTAGCTCTTCAAGCTTCTGCGTGGTAGGCGCTTCAGCATATAGCCTAATTTTCGGTTCCGTACCGCTCATTCTTATTAAAAACCAGGTTTTGTCATCAAAATCCAACCTAATTCCATCAACCTTTGTTAAAGTTTTATAACCATCAAAGGTACTCAGGATGTTCTCTTCAATCAACATATATAGCTCTCTTTTCTTCTCTCCATCATTAATTATAGGAATACTTATTCTTGCCCATGGATAACATGGTATATCACTTAGAAGCCCATCTAAACTGAGTCCTTCTTCCATCATTAACTTTGTAAGGTAAATTGCCTGATATATCCCGTCTACCCACATGCCCCATTTAGGATCAATAAGCTTCCACGGCTCTGCAGCAAATAAAGCACCTGGATATTCAAGAAGTTTTTCGTGGAGTTTTCCTAATTTTGCTCTTACCAACCTTCCTCCATATTTTTCTACAATATCACTAACGCTATTTCCAACGTCGACACTAACTATTATTGTGCCTTTGCCTTCAAGGAGTTTTTCTTTTGCATAAAGCGCAATTAAGTGATCTTGTTTTATAAATCCCCTCTTTATAGTTAAAGCAGATAGTCTGTCTGCGTCCCCGTCATGTGCTAATATCACATCTGGAGATAAAGGCTGGGCCACATTTATTAAAGGCTCAAGAACGTCTTGTCTCGGTTCCGGTTCATGTGCGGGAAAATATCCATCAGGATGGCAATTTGCAGAAAAGACCTTTGCTCCCATTTTTCTTAAGAGTCTTGGTGTATAGTTAGATGCAGCGCCATTACTGCAATCGACATATACCCTTGGCACATATTTTACCGTTCTAGGGGACATCATGGAGGACAGTTCATCAACGTAATCTTCTCCAATTTCAGGTGCATTTATAAGCCTTCCAACTTGATCCCAAGATGCATGAACTTCGGACTTTACTTGTATTATCCTTTCAAGTTCGTCTTCCATTCTTTCCGTATATTCCATTCCATTATATTGAAATACCTTTATCCCGTTGTCTGGAGGGGGATTATGGCTAGCAGTTATCATAATACCTGCTTTGCTTTTTGTGTGTGGAACGCTGTATGCTAAAACGGGTGTCGGGACCATTCCTAAGAATATCGCGTCTGTTCCACCACTCATTGCTCCGGAACCTGCGCTTAATGCGAGAAGAGGACTTGTTGTTCTTATATCATGTCCAATTGTTATAGTTCCCCTTCCACCTACATGAGCTGCTACAGCAAGTCCAATATCATATGCTAGACCAGGTTTGACTTTTTCTAGATATTTACCTCTTATACCATCAGTTCCAAAAAGCCTTGAGCTTCCACTCATATTAAAACGCCTGCCATTATTCTTTAGGAGCTAAACTTATTATGTTTTCAGGCTTTGTTACTGTTATACTAGCTAGCTCAGTTGCTTTATACATCCTGAGAGTCTTTACATACACAAGCCAGGAAGGAGACTTTAGGTTCACCGGGTTTTCAAGACCTTCTGCAAGTATTTTTATTGCTTCATCTTTGTGTATTTTTTCGATAGATCCTTCTTGTCTTTTATAGAGGTGACCGTCTAGCTTTATTTTGAAGGTCTCTTCTTTCTTTACCTTTGTATTAAACAGTTCATGTATAACCTCTTTTACTCTATCAACAAAAACATCAGTAACTCTATCTACAGGAATGATTCTTAAAATAGGCGTCTCTTTTAGCTCAAGGCTTTTAATTTTTTCAATTGTAGCATATGGCTCATCAACAATGGCTAATATGATGCTTTGTGAGGTATCAACAATTCTTATGTTTTCAATGATGTTTTTTATCTGCTCTCTGGCTACTACAAAATTATCATAACCGGGGTAATGGGTTATTATTAAATTAAAAGGTTCCCTTCTCACAATAATCTCCTTTTTTCTAAATATAATTATAATAAATTTGAAAGTGAGATATTAAATTTAATAGTTGATAAGAATTTCCCTTTTTACTGGAAAAAGAGTAGAATTATTTATATTGACAACTTGAGATATAAAGGTTTAGTTAAAGCTAAAAAGGGTTGTAAATAATGACTGAAAGTTCTAAAGTTAACAAGGAGAAAAGCCTCAATAGTGCAATGACTCCAATTTCTAAAATGGAAGGAAAAACTATTGTAATAGAAGGTAAAACTATAGGAATAGGAGGCAAAATTCCCGAACTGAAGGAGGGGGAAAAGATAGTAAGGGTCACGCAGAGCGTTTGTCCATACTGTGAAAGACTGATTCCTGCTATAATTGTAGAAAGAAATGACAAGCTCTATATAAGAAAGGTTTGTCCTGAGCATGGAGAATTTGAAGATCTTTACTATGGAAGTGCAAAAATATACTATAGGTTTTTGAAGTATCAAGAAGAGGGAAGAGGGACTAATATCTACGTTCCTCTTTCAGCACCATGTCCTTTTAATTGTGGACTGTGTCCTATGCATAAGAACCATACAGCACTTGCTAATATAGTTGTAACGAATAGGTGCGATCTTTCATGTTGGTATTGCTTCTTCTTTGCCGAAAAAGCTGGTTATGTTTATGAGCCTACTATAGAACAACTGAGGGAGCAGGTTAGAGCACTGAAGAAGCAGAAAGTAACTTTAGCTATACAGATTACCGGCGGAGAGCCTTTAATGAGAGACGATATTGTTGATATAGTTAAGATGTTTAAAGAAGAGGGGGTAAGGCATATTCAGTTGAATACGGAAGCTATACCTTTAGCTGAGCTGTACAGAAAGAATCCTGAGGAGGCAATAAAATGGGCAAAAGAGCTTAGGGAAGCCGGTGTTAACACGATATATATGAGCTTCGATGGAGTCTCACCAAAGACAAATCCGAAAAATCACTGGGACATACCCTTCATATTTGATGCTTTTAGAAAAAGCGGTATGACAAGTGTAGTGTTGGTTCCAACAGTTATTAAATCTGTTAATGATGAAGACCTAGGTAATATAGTAAAATTTGCAGCAGAGAACATGGATATAGTAAGAGGAGTAAACTTTCAGCCGGTAAGCCTCACTGGAAGAATGAAGCAACACGAGGTTGAAAAGTTCAGAATAACCATACCAGATCTATTCAGATTACTTGAAGAGCAAACAGATGGACAAATAAAAAGCGAATCGTGGTATCCAATACCTGTTGCAGCAAAGTTTGCAAGATTCATTGAGGCGATAACTGGCAAGGAGCAGTTTTTAATGGCCAATCACATAGCATGTGGCGCTGCTACATATGTAATTGTAGAAAGAAACAATGATGGAAGCTTTAAGAGGTTCCACTCAATTACAGATTTTCTAGATGTAGATGGATTTATTGAGTACTTAGATGAAAAGAGAGAGAGGATTGAAAACTCCGGTAAATTCATGAAATACGTACAACTTGCTGGCATGCTAATAGAGATAGGAAAATTCATTAAACAGGATAAGTTACCTAATGGGCAAAGCCTCAAAAAGCTTTTGTATAAAATAATAACTGAGAGAAGTTATAGTGCATTAGGCGAGTTTCACTACTCTTTGCTATTCTTGGGCACGATGCACTTTATGGATCAATATAACTATGATGTACAAAGAGTAATGAGGTGCAATATTCACTATACATCTCCTGATGGAAGAGTGATACCCTTCTGCGCATACAATGTCTTAAATGATATATACAGAGACCCTATTCTCAGGAAAAATGGAATGTCTCTTGAAGAATGGAATGCGAAAAAGTGGAAGCATAAATATGGAATAAGCGAGAAATATGTCTTGAGTGCAAAAGAAATCCAAGAAATAAAAGAGCATCCGCTTTATAAGAAGACCTATAGTTCATTTTTAAAATAAACTTTATTAAAAATTTTTTAAATTTGTTTACTCTGCTCTTCTTTTAGCCTTTTTGCCTTTTCTATAATATTCATCCATTTATAAAGAAGATCAGCTATTTTTGATTCATTTTCCATATCCTCTGAGTCGATGATTTTTTTGCTCAATTCTTTAAGTCTTTTGTAGGCAATTTCTATAATACTGTCGTAAATGTTCACTGAAAGTTTTTCCTTTACCTCTCTTTCATCTCTTGCGATAATTACCTTTCCATGTATAGGGCAAACAATATCTCCGTTTTTAAGTTTAAATAAGGGAGAACCGCATATTGGGCAGGTTAAAGAAAGCATAGTGGCTCCTTGCCTAAGTAGCTCAGCGCTTTTTTTAACAACATCATCCTTACTCATTTACCTTCACCATTATAAAGGGTCAACATTGCAAATACTCTTCATCGGAAGCCCTCAACCCGCCCATCGAGTATCATCCCCCAAATAATTTCAAATTCAAATTTTTTAAAAAATTATATTTTAAAAGTCTCTAAACATCTCTCTCTTTGCTCCGCAGATTGGGCATCTTTCCGGCGGCTCTTCTCCTACATACGTGTATCCACATACAGGACATACATAAACTCTTCCCTTCAAATTAAAGTCTTTTCCTGAGTCCACATCTTTTTTTGCCTGCTTGTAAAGTTCTGCATGGATCTCTTCTGCTTTCAAAGCGAAGTTAAAGCTTTTCAGCGCTTCATTTTCTCCCTGCATTTTTGCGATATCAATATAAACAGGATACATTTCTTTTACTTCAAATTCTTCTCCCCTTATTGCAAGCTCAAGATTTTTGCTTGTGTTTCCTGGACCTATTGGTACACCTGAATGAGCAATTTGGTCTTCATTGTACTCTCTTAGAGCATTATAATGGTTGGAAGCATGTACTTTCTCAGCATATGCTATTCCCCAAAAGAGCCTAGAAACATTTTTAAAACCTTCTTTTTCTGCTATATCCGCAAAAATCTGGTATCTCATATGAGCCATAGATTCTCCTCCAAAAGCAGCTATTAAAGCATCTTTGGTCATAGCTCTTACCATTTATTTTCACCTATTTTTATATTGGTTATATAAAATATAAAATATAAAAATATAATCTACTTCGGTATTAAGACCTAAGAATTTGGTGTTAAAAAATGGAGTATGTTCCTAGGGATCATCCTAGATATAGAAGCCTTATGGAGAGGGAAAAGATAATCGAAGGTTTCAAAAATGGGATAGTCGTAATAAATGGGTTGATCTCTCAGGGAAGAGGAGAAGCATTTGATTATATAATAGGAGAAAAAACGATACCTCTAGCAGAAGATTCTATAGAGGTGGCTGTTGCTATGCTTTTACTTTCTAACTATCCTGTCATCTCAGTTAATGGAAATGCGGCTGCCCTGGTACCTGATGAAATAATTAATCTTTCAAATATAATTGACGCAAAGATAGAGGTTAATCTTTTTTACAGAACAGAAGAAAGGGTTAAAAAAATAGTAGATTTTCTAAAGGAAAGAGGAGCAAAGGAAGTTTTAGGACTTGAGTATGTTGAAGGTATACCGGGATTATCTAGCGAAAGAAGAAAGGTTGATCCTCGGGGAATATTAAAGGCGGATGTTGTTTTGGTTATGCTAGAAGATGGAGATAGAACTGAAGCTTTAAAAAAGATTGGGAAAAGAGTGATAGCAATCGACCTAAACCCATTTTCACGTACATCAATGGCCGCAGATGTAAGTATAATGGACAATGTTACTAGAGCTATACCGCTTATGATAGATAAAGCCAGGATAATGAAAAAACTGCCAAAAGAAGAATTAAAGAAGAAAATTAGTAATTATAATAACAGAAGAAGACTTGGAGAGTACATTATATACATAAAAGAAAGGTTAGAAAATGAAGCAAAGAGATTAATGAGCTTTCCTTAAACAACTATACCTGTGTCAAGGAGTTTATGCTTAAACGGCTGAGTTTTAAGCTTCTTTTTTGCCATTTCTATAACATCATCTTCTGTACCTTCTTCAGCAAATAATACAACTATGCCTTTCTTAATAAAATACCCGATAATGCCAACACTTTTTGTTACTTCTTTTATAACCGATTCTACCTCTTCGCTTAACATGCCAGTCTTTTTGCTAAAATCATATGCAAGCGTAACGAGCTTTTCAAAATCAGGTTCATCTAAAAAAAGCCTCATGGCTTCCATGCCAGCGTTGTAAAATTCTCTTTCCTTATTTTTTAGCATGTCTTTCGTGCTTATTTTCTTCAATGGTATTGTTATTATTGATATCTTTTCTCTTATCATAAGAGAATCAACAAGTGATATCCCCGGAGCACCAGCCTTAAGCCTTATTGGGATTTTTCTTCCTCCCAATATTGCACTCACATCGCCAAGTCCTGTTTTTGATCTAACTTCTGCAACATGAGCTATTCTTCCTATATCAAATAGTGTGAATTTCTTATTTTCATATATGAAAGAAAGAAAAGTGTATCCTATAGCTAATGATGCGCTTCTAGCATAGCCGTAAGCGGGAGGAAGTTCATCTATATACTTAAAATGCAAGCTTTTTTCTCTTCCCATCATTTTGTCGATTTCTTTTATCAAATCGCTAGGTTCTTCAAAACTCGATTCCTCATTTAAGCATGCAATTGCATATGGAGAAATCAGAATTCCCGCACCAATTGATCCAGTATAAAGTTCATTATCTTTGTATATAGGAGCCCAAAAAGTAGAAATATGATGAGCAATTTTAATACATCTATCTTCTCCGTTTCTTCTCAATAATTTCACCAACAACATCTATTAGCTTTCTCGCAACTATTTTCTTTTCTGATCTTGGAATTTTTTCTATTTCGCCATCATTTTTGACGATTATAACTTCATTAAAATCAGACGAAAAACCTATGTCTTTTCTGCTAACATTATTTGCAACAACTGCATCAACTCTATACTTTTCTATCTTTTCGGTTGCTTTTTTGATGAGCTCTTCATCGCTATCAACGGTATCTGCAGCAAATGAAATAACAACACTACTCTCTCTTTTCCTACTCACTATTTCTTTCAGTATTTTGGGTGTAGGCTCAAGCGAAAGAGTCAGAGGTTTATCGCTACTGATTTTTTTCGTTTGTGTTTGAATTGGTTTGAAATCTGACGGTGCGGCAGACATAATTATCACGTCTGGATCAAACATTTTCATTTCACTAATTACGCTGTTCAGCATTTCATCTGTGCTGATTACAGAAATCGTTGAATGGAAAGAGGGGATCTTTTCTACAGAAAGAGGACCGTGTATAAAAGACACCTTGCCTCCTCTGTATAATGCCTCACTGGCTATAGCTATTCCCATCTTCCCAGAGCTTGGATTACTAATGAATCTTACTGTATCAATAAACTCTCTTGTTGGTCCTGCTGTGACCAAAAATTTTATTCCATTCATGTCGTTTCCTCTAAGAAGGAAAGATTCAATATGCCACTCGAGTTCATTTAAATCGGGAAATTTTGCTTTATCTCTCTCCAAAATTGGCTCGTGTAAACTAACCCCATACTCCTTAAGCTTGTTTATAGCCTGTTGGACCTGAGGCGCTCTATATAACTGTATGTGCATAGCTGGAACAACCATCACAGGTTTTTTGGCTCCTAAAAATGATAAGGCGGCTAATGTTACAGCTGAATCCGCGATCCCAAAAGAGAGCTTTGTTATAGTATTGGCCGTTGCAGGTGCGATGACCATTGCATCGTACTCTTCTGAAAGAGATATATGTCCAGTCTCTCCTCCAAATTTCTCATAGTATACTTTGTTGCCGGTTGCCCATTCAAACATTAATGGAGAAATAAATCTGGTTGCTTCACTGCTCATAACTACAGTTACTTCAGCCCCATTTTTCATCAAGGTTCTTGCAAGATCTATTGATTTATAAGCAGAAACACTCGACGTTACTCCTAAAACGATTTTCTTTCCCTCTAGCTCTTTTGAAATTTCGCCAATAATCTTTTGTGAAGGATGTTTTTCCATTCTGATCAATCCAGCAAAATCTATAAATAATTATATTTAATTAAACGATAAAAAATCTAGTTGGTTAAATATAAAGAAAGGTGCACAGTTTGAAAAGCGAAAAAGATAGGGAAATTAAAGAGATCCTTTTAAGAGATCTCTTTTCCATAAAGAAAGATTCGCTAGAGGAAATTTCCGAATGGCTATATGAAGAATATGGAATAAAAGCCGAACCTAAAGAGGAAGTTCTGAAGAAAAAGATCCTTTCAAGTAAGGAAATAACCTCTCATGATATTGCTCTTTTGATTATAGAAAACGGAGGATATGTAAATGAACAGCTCTGGTTCTAGCGAGATACATGATATATGTTCTCTTATTAACACTATAGATGAAATTTCTAAAAATGAATGCCAAGTCCCTCCAGATCTTATTTTTTTCATACTTTACCTGTTATCTATTAACAAGAGAATAGGGAGGTCTCAAATATCAACTGTTTTTGGATTTAGTGAGTATTATGTAAGAAGAGCATTAAAGTGCTTAAAAGACAAAGCATATATATTGCAAACAGGTAAAATTAAATCACTAGAAGAAAACTTATTAAGCGTTCTTAAATCTATACGCATTAGGGAGGCTTTTCTTCTTCGTGGAATGAATGCATGGGAAAGAATTATAATTATTTTTATTGCTCAATCATGCAAAAGAAGAATATCTTTAAAGGAAACAGTTATGTTGAGAGATTCTGCGATCAGATGGGGAGCCGAAGGTTCTATTATATTGCAGTACTGCAATATGGAAACAAATATTCCAGGAATCGAAGACCTTTCTATCAGAAATGAAATAGAAAAAGAAATCAAAAAGGAGTTACAGAAGCTTGAAAATGGGTTATATATAATAATAGGCATGAATTACAAAGAAAGAGAAATGTCCGTAGTTTATGGAATTTTAAAAACAGCGTGTGAGCTCTCTTTGATTTGAAGCTATGGTGACAACCTTTCCGGATCTCTCGGGAGCAACCTTACTTCTCTTATGTTTTTAAGCCCAAGCATCATTTGAACCAGCCTTTCCAACCCTAGTCCTGCACCTCCATGAGGCGGCATTCCGTATCTGAAGAACTTTATAAAGAACTCAAAGTTCTTTACATTTAGTCCCTTTTCCTTTATCTGGTTCTCCAACACGTCTGCCCTATGCTCTCTCTGGCTCCCACTAACTATCTCCGTACCTCTATATATCAAGTCAAAGCTTCTCGTTAAGCTTGGTTCTTCCGGTTTTTTCATTGTGTAAAATGGTCTATATAGCCATGAATATTCAGTTACAAAGAATAACTGTGAACCATATTCCTTCTCCATAATTTCTCCTAGGAGCCTTTCTCCTTCAGTATCAAGATCATTCGGATCAGGTTGCTTAAAACCTTTGTTTTCCAGCAACTTATGGGCTTCCCTAAGTGTTATTCTTGGAACATTGCTTGGAATTTCTGGAATTCTTGGGAAGTACTGCTTAATATAACTTCCGTATTTTTCATTGACTTTTTTTATGGAATAAATTACAGCATTTTCAACCATCTTCATAACATCTTCATGGCTATCAATAAAGCTCATTTCTATATCTACTGATTCATATTCTGTTAAATGCCTATTCGTATGATGCTTTTCAGCTCTATATGCTGGACCAACTTCAAACACTCTTTCAAAGCCTGCTGCCATCATCATTTGTTTATAAAGTTGCGGGCTCTGAGCAAGAAAAGCCGGTTTATCAAAGTAGATAACAGGAAAAACCTCAGCACCTCCTTCTGTAGCTTCAGAAACGATTTTTGGAGTAAAAACCTCAATAAATCCATTGCTTCTGTAAAATTCTCTTAATGCGTTGACTGCCTCATCTGTTACCACAAATATTAGCCTATTTCTTGTAGCCCTTAAATCCAAAAATCTCCAGTCAAGTCTGACATTTATATTTGTCTTTTCCCAATCTTCAGGAACTATAGGCACAGGCTTAGTTGCCCTCGATATTGTGTATAGTTTCTCCACAACTATCTCTCTATCTCCTAAAGATGTTTTTGCTTCTTTAACCTCTCCTTTTATTGCTACAACATCTTCAGAACCCAGTTCAGATGCCTCATTAAAAAGTTTTTCATCTATATTTTTCTTTATTACTGCTTGCACTTTTCCGCTTCTGTCTCTTAGTACAATAAAAATTACTCCTCCGATGATTCTTACTGCTTCTATCCATCCAGCAATAAGCACTTTTTCTCCGTTATTCTTCGAAAAGACATCGGCTATTCTTATCCTTTCTTTCAGAGATGAACTCATATTAAAAACTCTCCTCAGAAGAAATTACCACTATTTATAAAATAAAAAATAATAAGATTAATAAGCTATTTGATTAAAAAGAAAACCTTAATCATCTCTTGTTTTCTAAAAAATTATTGAGAGTGTTAATTTTGATAGTGATAGAAAAAAATGATACAAAAAACCTTAGAGGAAAAACACTAATAGTTGGTTTTCCGGGTATGGCCTTAGTTGGAAAGGCTACCGCAGATTTTCTCATATCAAAAATGAAGCTCGAAGAATACGTGGAATTCTTTCCTGTTCAATCTCCAAGCTCAGTAATAGTAATGGATGGAATCATACAGCCATTGTCCATAAAATTATACTCATCATCATCACTGCAAATTGCAGTTCTAACAGCTAGTTTTCAGCCTCAAGGCGAAGAGGCTCAAACAGCATTAGCATTTGATCTCAGCAAAAAGCTTGTAGACCTAGGTTTTTCTAAAATCATTTCTGCAGCTGCATATGTTTCTCCTGAAATAAAAAACGGAAGGAAAGTTTTTGTTGCGGCGACAAATAAAGAATTTATCGATGAACTGTCAAAAGTTGGTTGTGTGCCAATGAACGGCGGTATCTCGGGGCTAAACGGATTAATTCCTGCACTGGCAGAAATGTACGGTATTGAGGGAGCTGTTCTGCTCGGAGAAACGATTGAAGTCTATGTGGCAAGCAATGTTGTTGATTATATGGCAGTCGGTGAAATATTAAGAGTCCTTTCATCTTATTTAAAATTTGAAATTGATCTAGAAGACCTGACTTCCAAGGCTAAAGATATAGATGAGAAAATTAAAAAGGCAATGGAAAAGGGGTTCCAAGAAGTAGCAGAAGAAAAAGAGGAACAACCATCAACACATATGTAAACATTTAAGCTGTGAATTTTATGAGCATGAAGAATAGGAATATCAGGATAAGTTTTCTCTGGCAATTAGCTTCTTTTTTTGAACAGTCAGAAGTTCGTGAGGAAAACGGCAAAAAAATAGTTGTAAAAAACTATATAAAGCCAAACGGACTTATCAAATGGTTCCTTTTAAATATTCCTATAGTATGGTTTTTCTATCAATTTACTGTAGATCCTTTAGAAAGGATGAAAAGAGAAGTAAATTTTTTTGAGAGTTATTCAGGAGAAGTTTTAGTTCCTAAGATTATTGAAAAGAACTTTGAGAAATATTACATAAAGAGAGAGTACATT